>JAJYDU010000102.1 GCA_021790475.1 Planctomycetota bacterium
ATGCCTTCATCTGGGCTGTTTCGTGCTTGGAGCGGTACACCGCCCAGCCCAGGGCTAAGAGGCATACCAGTGAAATAATCCACGGAATCCAGGTATAGGGGGAAAGGGGTACGCTCACGTAACCAGGGACCCTCGCCGCAATGGCATGAATGAACGAGTGGTCGAACGGCAGCACCAGCGGAATCACCAGCAGCGAAACCATGTTCATCACCTTGAGCAGGGGATTGATCGCCGGACCGGCGGTGTCCTTCAGCGGATCGCCCACCGTGTCGCCGGTAACGCTGGCCTTATGGCGTTCGGAGCCTTTGCCCATATTCCGTGCCGGATCGCGCGGCTCATCCTCAATCACTTTTTTGGCGTTGTCCCAGGCGCCGCCGGCATTGGCCATGAACACGGCCATCAACTGGCCGGAGAGAATCGCCCCGGCCAGGAAGCCCGCCAGGGCCATGGCGCCCAGCAGGAAGCCCACCAGCACCGGTGTGAGCACCGCCAGCAAACCGGGACCGATTAATTCACGCTGCGCTTCGAGTGTGCAGATGTTCACCACACGCGAATAATCAGGCTTTTTGGTTCCGCTCCAGACGGCCTTGTCGCGGAATTGAGCGCGACATTCCTGCACAATCATGAAGGCCGCCCGGCCCACGGCGCGGATGAGCATGGAACTGAACAGAAAGGGCACGGCGCCGCCGATCAGAAGTCCAATAAGCAGACGCGGATTGCCCACGTTCAGAAAGCCCGCTACGCCGTTGTATATCCGCTGACTTAGCATGACGCGATCGGAGCCGCCGCTGCCGATGGTGATGATAAACGAAGCGAACAAACTCACCGCCGCAATCACCGCGCTGCCGATGGCAATACCCTTGGTGATGGCCTTGGTGGTATTGCCGGTGGCGTCCAGATCGGCCAGCACCTGCCGGGCGTTGCGGTAGGATTCTTCGCCCATCTGCCCGCGGTCATAGCCCATTTCGGCGATTCCGTTGGCGTTGTCGGCAATGGGTCCGAACACGTCCATGCTGATGATGTTGCCGGTAAGGGTCAACATGCCCAGGCCGCACATGGCCACGCCGTAGGCCACGAAGACGGGGTTGGTTCCGCTGAAAATCAACACGCTGGCCAGGATGCAGCCGGCGATGGTGATAATAGCCCACACGCTGCTTTCCATCCCCACCGCCAGTCCCTGGATGATATTCGTGGCATGGCCCGTGTTGCACGCCCGCACCAGCGTTTGCACCGGCGAGTGTTCGCTGCCGGTGAAAAGCTCGGTCCAGAATGTCAGAACCAATGCCAGAATAATGCCGCAGAACGCGGCTTCGGCCGGGCGGATATCCAGACCCCGCACGCCCAGAGTGGCCCAGAACGGGGCATGGTGTTCAATGCCCGTCAGGATGGGATTACCAGCCAGATAGCCGCCGCTGTAACGCAGATAGAAAAATCCGATGGTTAAAAAGCATACGGTGCTGATCAGCGCGCCCAGGCGGAATCCGAAATTGAGGGATCGCATGGCCTGCTTCGTACCGCCCTTGTTGCCGGCGCGAACGCTGAAGGTGGAGATGATGTCGGAGAATACGCCCCCGGCCTGTACCAATAACGGGAACAGCACGCCCTTGGGGCCGAAACTGGCCCAGCCCAGGATCATCGCCGCCACCAGGGTGACTTCGTAACTCTCGAAAACGTCGGCGGCCATGCCGGCGCAGTCGCCGACGTTATCTCCGACATTGTCGGCGATGGTGGCGGCGTTGCGGGGATCGTCTTCGGGGATGTCTTTTTCAATTTTACCGACCAAATCGGCGCCCACGTCGGCGGCCTTGGTGTAAATACCGCCGCCGACGCGCATGAACAGCGCCAGGAGAGTTCCGCCAAAAGCAAAACCCAGCAGGGCCGCGGGCGCCCGGTCGCCGAAATACATGAAGATGAGCGTAGCGCCCAGGAGTCCCAGGCCGTCGATCAGCATGCCGGTGACCGTGCCCGTGCGATAGCCAAACTGCAGTGCCTTGCCGAAGCCCTTGGGGGCGATGGCGGCCGTGCACAGGTTGCCTTGGGTGGCCATAAGCATGCCGATGGTGCCGACGGTCAGCGACGCGAGCGATCCCATCAGAAAAGCGATTCCGCGTCCGATGGCCAGATTTGCGCCGGCGGCGGTATGCCAGGGTGCGGTTAAAATGAGGATCAGGGTCAGAATGATGATAATGGGGATCAGCGTGCGGCGCTGGCGGGCCAGATAGGCCTTGGACCCCTGCCGGATGGCGTGGGCGACCTCTTGCATTTTTTCCGTGCCGCGGTCGGCGCGTTTGACGAGCCGGACGAGAAACGCCGCGTAAACCAGGCCGGCGATAGCCACCGCCAGCACCAGAAAAACGGCGACGCGCTCATAAGGTTGAAAGTGCGGCGACCAGAGGAAGTCGAAGGGAACAAACCTGGATGGGGCGGCGCGCGCGGCGGATTGGCCGGGCGGCGCCGCGGCCGGTTCTCCGGCGCGCGCCAACTGCGCCGCCAGCAGGCCGGCCAGAATCAGCATGGAGAATATGGTCCTGCTCCACCTTGTCGATATTTTGGGTCGCTTCCACATTGCGTAATCCCCTGACGCCGAGTCTTTATCGTACAGCTTAACTTCCCCGACGGAGTCTTCCGGTAATGCGTGGTTTTGAACTCCAGGAAATAGAGAATAGAATCAGCCCGCGGAAATTTCAACTTTATGTGTTGTCGCATAAAGGGTATGGGCGTGGCAATTTTTCCGGGCAGGGGTTGAAAAAGCCGCCTTTTCACGGGAGTTCGCAAGCCCACCGGGATAAACCCGGTGGCTCGCCGGTCGGGTCGATGTGGGATGCCCGGAAAAATTGCCACGCCTAAGGGTATGGAAACGTTATTCGGCTGAGACGCTCATGCGCAACCTCCCGACAGCACAATCCCCCGCGCCCCGGCCGCCCCCCCACCGCCGCAATCGCATTCTTTTTACCATTGCCCTGTTCAAGTTCGCCAAAGCAGGCATCCTTATCGTGGGGGGAACCCTGGCGTTATGCTTTCGTAACGCCGACCTTTCCCGGATTGCCATTCACTGGGTGAACCGTCTTCGACTGGACCCGCACAACCGTTATGTCGATTGGGTTCTGGACCACGTGGCGCTGGTGCACAAGCGCCAGATTGAAATGCTTGTCATCGGAACGTTCATCTATGCCATCCTGTTCAGCATTGAGGGTGTCGGCCTGTTCCTGGAAAAGGCCTGGGGTGAATATCTGGTGATCGTGGAAATATCGCTGCTGGTACCGGTGGAAGTCTATGCGATCGCCCACAAGCCCGATCTGTTGCGGACCGGCCTGCTGCTGGTAAATATGCTGATTCTCTCCTATCTGGTCCATCTGCGCGTCCAGACGCACCGCCGGAAGAAAGTGGCCGGGCGTTAATCCGGCCCTCCGTGGCGCCGGAGAGTAAAATTCGGAAAAAATCAACGATAAAATTCAATGATCCGATTCGGATCGATCTGGAACGGTATCTGCTCCGGACTCGGCAGAGCCGCCATGCGGGCCTCCAACTGTGCCGGGTTGAATTCCAGCCAGGCCGGCACTTGTCGCCCCGCCAGCCCTTCCATGTTCTCGCGCAGCAACTTGTGGATTTTTTCCCGGAACATGATGGTCTCGCCCGGCGCCACCTGGTAGCTGGGGATATCCACCCGTTTGCCGTTGATCCGCACCTGCCCGTGCGACACAAGCTGCCGGGCCGCCCAGATGGACCGTACCACGCCCAGGCGCCGCACCACGTTGTCCAGCCGCGTCTCAAGCAACTGCTGGAGCGTTACCGCGGTGTTGCCCTTGGCTTTTTTAGCCGTGGCCATGTACCGCCGGAACTGACGCTCCAGCACGCTGTAGTGGGCTTTCATCCGCTGTTTTTCCCGCAGACGAATGCCGTATTCGGAAAGCCGCCGGCTGCGGAACCCGTGCATGCCGGGAGCTATAAATTCACTTTTATTGTGTTTGGGAAGATCGGCGATCGCCACGCCCAAACGACGCGACAGGCGGACCTTCGGACCGAGATAGCGGGACATGGAGCTCCTTTTTCGTGACGCGATCGGATGCCGTCCATGCGCTTCCGCCGCTTGCAAAGCCGGCGTACCCGAAAGAAAACACACTGCCAACGGGCCTTCTCGGCGAATGTAAAGAATCGTTAGTTTAGCAATCTCCGCGAATCGGTCAAGTCCCGCCGAAACATCAATTCCCGCAAACCGGCGGCGTGGCAATTTTCCCGGGCGGCAGCGCAGCAGCCGAATTTCGCTGAGCAGGGCTTAAACCGAACGCCGCGCAGTCGCCAGGGAGCAAATGCGACTGGGGACAGCCGCACTCCCAGGGCCGCCCGGAAATATTGCCACGCTGCTTCCCGCATCATGGACGCATGGCTCGTCGGTCCATAACATAGACGCAAAACAGGCTCTGTTGGATAATCCCCGCGCCGCGGCCACGGCGCGGGAGCGGATATAAATCCTGAACAATCGGCGGCGTGAATGCTCAAACAACGGATAACATTAGGCCTGCTCTTCGGCGGCGCGCTGTTGATCATGTTTTATTTTGATCAGACGCTTTCCCGCGGCTGGCCGGCGCGGCAGCTTTCTTTTCCGCCGGGTGCTCTCCTGGCCATCACCTTTCTCGTGATCATTCCACCGGCGATTTATGAAATGCGGCGTCTGCTGGAGCGCCAAGGGGTAATTATTTCTCTGCGCGTATGCGTGGCTTCGGCCATTTTGTGCATGCTCTGGCCCTGGCTGGAGCAGCTTTCCGAAATGCTCCTGAACAGGCCCGCTGGCTCCAGCCCCATTGCGGTGCAGGTCGCCCGGTGGTTTCACACCCTCAAACCGGGCTATCTGGTTCCCACCGTGCTGGCCATCGCCCTGGCGGGGGCGTTCGCCATGCACAGCCGCCGGCAGAAGATCGAAGGCGCGATGGCCTCCGCCGGCGGTTCGCTGCTGGCGATCGTGTATTTGGGCGTGCTGCCCGGTTTTTACCTGCCTATCCGGCTGAGCCATTCCGCCGGTATGGTGGTGTCGATTCTGCTCATGGTCAAGGGCGCCGATATCAGCGCTTACTTTTTCGGGCGGTGGATCGGCCGGCATAAATTGATCGCCTGGCTCTCGCCGGGAAAAACATGGGAGGGGTTTATTTCCGGCTTGTTCGCCGCGGCGGTTATCGGCGCGATTCTTACCCACTTTTCACCCGAGTTCGACTGGTGGGAAGGCGCGCTGGTCGGAATTCTCCTGGGCGCCGCCGGCCAGATCGGCGATCTATTGGAAAGTCTGCTCAAGCGCGACGCCGGCGTGAAAGATTCGGGCCAGGTGCCGGGTTTCGGCGGCGTGCTGGATATGCTCGATTCACCCCTGCTGGCCGCGCCCGTCGCCTACTGGGTTCTCAAGCTGGTGCATGGGTAACTTCCCATGACGACTCGGCGATGGCGCCGGACGTTGCGTGCGAACCGGACCTGCCGCTTTTTGCTGAACCAACGCGATGCTGGATTTTGACACATTCGATGCCTTGCCACGGATATTGTGTGAAATTGACCGTACTGACAACATCCCCATTCCATCGACCACTCATAACCGGGATGGGGCGCGTGCCGCGCGCCTGGCCGGCCATCGTTAACGGTGATCATTCTGTTTTGAGCGGTTCCGTTCCCCAGGTATAATCCATTGCGTAATCTTGGCGGTGCGGCGCATGGAAATAAAACATCTTCTTCAATCCGCCCGATCGCAATTGAATCAACTCTACGGCCCCCGTTTGCGCGGTGTTGTTCTATACGGATCGGAAGCGCGGCGGGAAGCTCGTCCTGAGAGCGACATTGATCTGCTTGTGCTTCTCGACGGTCCGGTGGACACGTATAAAGAACTTCTTCGCATCACCAGGGCGCTATATCCGCTGCAAATGGACGCTTGCGACAGGGCGATAGCCGCGCTTCCCGTCGACTTTGCCCGATACCAATCGGGAGAGTTCCAACTCTACCGCACCGCAAAAAAGGAAGGGATTGCCTTGTGACCAGGGAAGTTTTCGAACTGTGGGATCGGGCGGCGATAACGCTCCGCAGCGCCCGCACGTTGCAGGCGCAGGATCCGAACAACGCCGTGGTCATGGCTTACTACGCCGCGTTTTATGGTATGTCCGCCTTTTTCCTTCTTGCGGGCCAATCCTTTTCCCGCCACCAGGCTGTGGAAGCGGCCGTGCATCGCGACCTGGCCCGAACCGGACGAATAAGCATGGATCTCGCCGCGGCTTATACCCAACTTCATCGGTTGCGAGGCATGGGAAGTTATGGTGTCGGAATACACGTTTCCCCAGAGGAGGCCGCCGACGCCATCGCCTCGGCCAACCGTATCCTTCAATGTATCCAGGAGATGCCGATTCCCCCTTTCCCGCCGCTTTTTTCCCAATCCGGGCCAACCGGGCAATAGACCTTTAAGTCATCATTGTGTATTAGTATGCACCATTAGATATATTCCGGGCGGCATGGCGGGGGTTGTGCCGGCTCCCCTCTGGCGGTTTGGATTACGGGCTGCCTGCGGTCGGGCGGCAAGGGTTGCGATCCGCCCGGGCGAACGAATGGCTGCGGTTTTATACCCATCACCTTTTGCGCCGCCGGCCAGATCGGCGATCTATTGGAAAGTCTGCTCAAGCGCGACGCCGGCGTGAAAGATTCGGGCCAGGCGCCGGGTTTCGGCGGCGTGCTGGATATGCTCGATTCACCCCTGCTGGCCGCGCCCGTCGCCTACTGGGTTCTCAAGCTGGTGCATGGGTAACTTCCCATGACGACTCGGCGATGGCGCCGGCCAGGGCCAATTGGCGCGTGTGCGAAATGGAAATATGCCAGTGGGCGATATGCAGCCGCGCCGTTATTTGTTGTGTATGGCCGGTCAGCGCCAGCACCGGTTTGCCCTGCTCGTCCGGAAGAATTTCCATATCGGTCCAGGAAATCTTCCCACGAAAACCGGTCCCCAGCGCCTTGACGATTGCCTCCTTGGCGGCGAAACGCCCGGCGAAATGCGGGGCGGCGTCGTGGAATCGCCGGCAATATTCCCGCTCCGCCGGCGTGAAGCAGCGGCGGAGGAAATGTTCCCCGTGCCGCCGGATCATGTCCGAAATACGCGCCACTTCCACCAGATCAAGGCCCTGTCCGAAAATGCTCATGGATACTATTTTCTTCCGCATAATTCTATGAGAATCGGTTTAAGTTCTTCGAGAATAACGGCAACGGAATTGTGTGCGGCGGCTACATTGGCGATGGTGTCGTCGTAATCCGCTTTATTTCGATAAGTGCGCAGGGAACGAAGATCATGGCCCAGCTTTCTCCGCGCGTTATCCTGGCTGGCATTAAGCACTTGAATAACCTCCTGGTGAACATCCGCACCGGAAGAAAATGTATGCCCTTGCGATTGCAGCGCGGTCCGCGCGAGATTGAACACTCCATAATAGCCGCGGCTGATAGCGGTGCGCAAAAGAGCCTCGCGGTCCCCATTCTCCTGGGCCAGGGAGTGGCACAAAGACACGAACTTATTCCAATCGAATTTCATCCCGGCTCAATGATGAAACAGATATCGGTACGCCGGCTCCGGGGATTGGGGAGCCACCATTGCTCCACAAAATGCGACAGTTTTTCCACGGCTTCCGGGGCATCCAAAGGGCAACGAATGGCCACGACCAATTGAGTAAAGCCAACTATTTCCGGATCCACATCGACGAACAAACGAATCCGGACCGCCTGTCCAAAAAAGTTGGCGAGCCGCGGTCGCGCTTCGCGAAGCACGGGGAGCACGTCCGGATCCTTGGCAAAAAAATCCAATAACTCCGCTTCTGGTTCGACTTCATAAAGATCAGGAATATCCGTTATTCCCGCGGCCAGAAACAGAAACCACTCTCTGATTTTCTTAACCAATTGGTAATGGGGGCGGAGCGACCAGGATATCGACTTATTTCCAAAGCATTCAATCGGTACGCCGTCATTCACATTCCATACCTCGATTGTATTCTTAAACAATGCCCAGTCGGGTGGCGGCAGCGCAACCATAGGGGCGATTTCCATTTCGCGCCGGTGAGGCGCCCCAGACATTGTGGCGATTGATTTGGAATTACCTATATCCCGGCAGTTCCGGGCGGGTATTTCGCTGATCAATGTTGAAACGTTTGTCATTCTTTCTTACCCCAATCAGTGCGCTGTATATCTTCGTCCGTTAGATTCATAAATGCCGCGACAATTTGATTGTGGGCGACATCAAACCAGCTATTCATTATCGCCGGCCGCCCGGCTGAATCGATTCCGCGCGCCAACGATTCCACAATCAATAATGGTTGATGGTCGGGGGCGCGAACGGCGGAGCGAATGGTCACATGCAGTTTACCCCTGGCGTCAGGCAGCGGGAAAACAAGGTGGTGTTCAAACCCCACCGGCTCCGGCAGAGAGCGGTGGGGAGCGTTTCTCCAGGAAAAATCGGGGAAAACGCGCGCCAACAGCATCGCCAAACCAAGATCTCTTAACCTCTCGGAAGGCGCGATATGATCTACGTATGTCAATTCGTATTGGACAGGATGAATTTCCCCAAGGCTGTTTTCTTGAAGAAAAGTGGTGAACTCTTCAGTTCGGCGCTGAAACTCCTTCCAAGCCGTCGCATAATGTGGATAGGCCGTTTCCTTCTGATTCTTACGCCAATTATAAACGAAACGATCTTTTTGCACCTGAATCACATTTTGTCCATCATTGCTCACGTACCAGATACGCGCCATCGGAGGGGTCGTAGAGAAATTAAGGGAGATATTCGCGGGAGACGCGCTGCCTTCTTCAAACTCCACAACCGGCGGCAGCGGCGGCGCCTCTCCGAACTGCGGGAACTCAGACCGCCATTTTCCCCACAGCACCCCAAGATGGGGAGGGAGCAACTTGGCGATCGGAGAAAAGAGAATGCCGAACGCAACTTCGACCAGCGGCGGTCGCTCAAAATGAACGGAATTGGCCATGGGAATATCCACTCAAACAACGATGAAACGCCAGAAGAGCCATAGCGGCGTCAAACTACGCCAACCCCGCCACCCGCAGGTATTTTAGGAGAAACCCCACCCGTTCGCAAATACGCCGCCCCATGGCGGAGCCGGTTGCGTTGTTGACAACGTGCGATGGAGAGCGGATTCAATCGCAGCGAGAAAACAGCGTTACACCAAGAATTCGATGGTCGAGGGCCTGGGCGTCAAAAGAACGCCACCGGCA
>JAJYDU010000103.1 GCA_021790475.1 Planctomycetota bacterium
GGATCGAAACTCAACAGTACCGCACGCCTCAGCGCATCGTTATCCCGCAGCAACGTCTCGAGCAACGCCGGATCGAGCGGCGTTTTTAGTTCAAGCACGGGGATGGCCGGCTCGTCGATCGCCCGCAGCGCTTCGTCAACCGTGGGAATGCGCGTGCCGGCGAACCGCGGATGTTTCCATGAACCGGCGTCCAGCCGCAACAAGCTCAACCGGGTCAAATCGCACACGGCGCCCTTGCCGTTGGTTGTTCGATCCACCGTCGGATCATGCAGTACAACGGGAATTCCATCGGCACACAGGCGGACATCGAATTCCACGGCGGGAGCGCCAAGCCGAATGGCTTCGTCAAAAGCGGCGACGGTATTTTCAGGAGCATAGCCGGATGCTCCACGATGAGCAATGCCCAGCACGGCGGCGTTAGCCATATATCAATTGTAGCACGTTGGCGCTACGGTTGAAAAGCTAACCGTTTTACCGTTTCACGACCCAAGGCGCTTATATTTCCTGCGTTTCGATATAGTGTTCCACTTCCTCCATGGGTATGGCGCAATGGATGGCCAGGTACAGAATCGCCAGGCTGAAAACCACCATTGCCAGCACGTCGTAGGGGAACCTGAGAATTCCGCAGCCTCCGACCATGCTCCGGGAGCCGAGAAAATCCAGAATCCATATACCGGCCAGGTAAGGCAGCACCCACCACGTGTTTCGCCACGGTAACTCCCGCAGGCTCCGGGGGCGGGTGAAAACCCGGTAGAGCACAAAGCCGGCAAAGGCCGCCAGCAGCAGCGCCAGTAAAATGCTTACTTTCGTCAGGCCCGCCCAATAGACGATCACGTTGGAAACGGCAAACGTAATCGGCGCCAGCAGACCCGCCCCTGGAAGGCGGAAGGGGCGCTTATATTTATCTTCCGGCATAATCCGCCGCAACGTCAGAAGCACGATCGGCCCGATGCCGTAGGAGAGCAACATGACGGCGGAAATGTAACCCACCATCTTTTTCCACGAGGGGAAAGGCAGCATGAACAGAATACCAACCGCAAAGCTCAACAGACCGGCCGCCCAGGGTACGCCGGCCCGGTTGAGTTTCTTCATTGAGGAATGAACAAAACCGTCTTCGCCCATCGCCTGGATCACCCGGGACGATGTCACAGCGTAGATGAACCCGGTTCCTCCCGGCGAAACAATGGAATCGATGTAGAGCACCCAGGCCAGCCAGGTCAGGCCAATCGCCCGGGCCAGCGCGGCGAACGGCCCTGTTCCCACACCGAACGATGCGACCGATTCCAATTTGGCCCAGCCATATTGATGCAGCGCCGCCGGGTTCACCGCCAGAAGGAACGCCATCTGCAACCCCACGTACAGCACCATGCCGATGAGAACCGAACCGACCACCGCAATGGGAATATTGCGATGCGGATTGGATGTTTCACCGGCCAGCGCCACCGCCTGGCGGAAGCCGAGATAGCTGAAGACCACGCCCGACGTGGCGATGGCGGTGAACATGCCGCGGAAATACCCGCCCAGCGCGGCGGAATGGATATGCAGGTTGTGCGTGTGCCGCACGCTCAGGAGCAGGGTCGCAACGGTCAGCGCCGGAATGCCGAGTTTCCACCAGCCGGCGGTGTTGCTGATGCGCATGGCCCAGCGGATACCGAAGAGATTCAGCACGGAAAATCCGCCCAGCATGACAATGGCGACCACCATGCCCAGGGGCGTAAGCACATGTACGTGCAGTTTGCTCAGGTGCACCAGGGCGGGCATCCAGGACACGGGAAGACTGTTGGCGTAATTGAGCACGGCCATCACTTCGGCCGGCGCCACGGTGACGTAACCAAGAAACAGAATCCAGCTCCATATTCGCGCCAGCAGCGAACCGTGGCTTAAATGCGGAAAATGCACCATCGCGCCGCTGCGCGGAAACAGGGTCGCCAGTTCGGCATAGACCATCGCCAGCAGAAGAATCGCCCCTCCCCCGATGATCCAGGAGAATATGCTCAGCGGACCGGCCGCCTCGGCGGCGTGCATCGGGCCGAGAAGCCAGCCCGAGCCGATGATGCCGCCGAGACTGGCATACAACAGACCGATGACGCCCGCCTCGCGGCGCATTTTCCCGGTTTGATTCTGTGTATCAGTCATCCGCAATCTCCGGCGTGCGCTCCCGCATTACCATCGGGGCACGCCCCGCGTCGGCGCCGCGCGCCGATCCCGCAAAGCTATCGGGACCATCCCCATGTTCTCTGAATCGCCCACTTAAGCGCCCGCTGCTGTGCTGGATGATCATGCCCGCATATCCACATATAACCCAATGGATAGCCCAGAACAACGCGCCGCCCCGGCTCGGTTCGCAGCACCTTTTTCATGGGCGCGACGGGTAAATGAACATCCGATGTCATCAGGCGGCCGATGGGCGTATGGGCCGTGTATGTGTTCATTCGCCCCGGCTTTACCGCGGGAATGCCCGGCTCTTCCACTATGGAGGGGATGGCATGTTCGAGTTTTGCCAGGCGGGCCGATTCGTATGGCGGGATGAGCTGCGGCGGCGAAAATGCCACATACAGCCCGCGATAACCGGTGAGATTTTCCCGAAGATCATCCTCGCAGATAAACCGCACCGCATACCCATTCCGCCGTAACATTCGCCAGGCGCCAAACTGCGCCTGGTGCAACCAGTCAGTGGATTCGCGGTACGAGTAATCAGCCCATTTGGAGACAAACAGCAGCACGGTGCGGTTCGGCGGCGCCGGGGCGTATGCCGGAGTTTCGGAAAGAATTTTCCCAAAAAACGCCAGGAACGGATATTGGGACGGCATCTGATGAAAATAGCTGAAATTGGCCGCCTGAAAACCGTGGCCGCCGCATTGGAGAACATCCCTGGCTATGTGTTCCAGCAGGGGCGTGGAAAAACCGTCGTTTCGCATGGTGGCCGGCGAATCAAATTCGAAAAGAGCCGGCAAGCCGGTGATGCCTTGGAAAGCGGCGATGGATGCGGCGGCCTCCCAGGCTTGATGTTCATGCGGATGCGCCGCGGAGTGCATGTAGAAATCCCAGCTATGGACAATTTCATTCGCGCCGCGGGACAGACCGTAATAATCCAGATTGGCAAACTTCGCGCTCTGCGAACGGTAACTTTCCCCCAGCGGCACGCTGATGAATCCATGCGGATCGCCCTGGCGAATGGCACGCACAAAGCGCCGGACCGCCACCCGCCAGGTGTGCTGGCGAAAAGCGATAAACGCCCGATCCGCGGGGTTTCTATCCGGCAGGCCGTGGGTAGGTCCCGGCATCGGCGGTGTCGCGGGCAATCGGGCGCCGCCCACCACGCGCTTGAGCCAGCCGGGCCGGAGATGGGCGGCGATGCTCTTTCGCCATAACCGCAGACTGGCTTGATCAAACGTGGCCCAACCGCCGTATTTCAGTTCCCCATCCGGGCCGATGAATGGGCTCCAGATCACGTGCCTGCCGCGAAATTTAGCCGCCAGCCTCGTGCAAAGCGGTTCCCAGGCTTTCCAGAATCGTGGATCGTTAATGGAGGCGGGGGAATTCGGGAGTGTGTGCCCGTGCGGCCCGCGCCAGTTATCCACCTTAAGCCAACCCGGCCGAACTCCGTTATAGTAAGTATTGATAAGTACTCGTAAACGAAGGCCAAGCTTATGGGCCGAAGCCAGCCGCCTGGCAATATAGGAAAATTCGTATCGTCCCCTTTGTGGTTCCAGCTTGTTCCATGGGACCGAAATGGTAATGGTGGTCACGCCGATATGCTTGCCGTCTCTCGCCCATCGGCGAAAGGTATTGAGATTGGCGCATGGCGCGGTCCAGTTCCATAGAACTATGGAATATTCCCGCCGCGCTCCGACCGTGGAAGCCACGGTCCCGCCCCCGCGCGCCAGGGCCGTGATTCCGGCAAGAGCGAGTATTTTCAGACCGGTCCATCCACGCTGCGGAATGTTACGCGGCGAAAGGGCCATCATGATACATTTCCTTATATCAACACGGAAAATTATGGGGGGGCGCCGAGCGGCTACGGCGTGGAGACAACTCCCTGCGGATGGATGAATTTCACGCCGCCGCGGCCCCTGGCCAGATTCCATATAATTTTCCGCGCCGTGCCATGAACCCGTCCGCTGGTATCGCTGATGATGGCGTTTTGCCCGTTGAGTCCGCTGGCGGTGGCCCGCCGCTTGCGGGCGTTGAACCTGAGCACATCCGCTTCCAGGCGGATGCCCATCAGCTCCAGCGCCGCGTTTTGTGCCTGCACCATCGCCAGGCGCCGCGGTCCACCCAGTCCCATTTCCATCCCCGTATTTTTGCCGCCGCCGGGTTGTGTCAACTGCGCCATGAGTTGGCGGCAATCCAGCAGCACCAACCCGGAGTTCGACTCCGGTTTATGCGGGCCGGGCGCGGATGACGCCAGGGATTTAAGCGGCGTCATCGGCCGGAAAACCAGCCGGACGTGGCCGTTCATGGTCACGATGGCCGTTCGGGCGTGATATTGCAGCGAACGCCGCCAGGAAAAGGCGCTTTGGCCATGTCCCGGAGCGAGTTTGGCGGCGCCCTGAATTTTGGCCGCGCCGGGAGCCGTTCCGGCATAATCCTCCAAAACCATTTTGCCGGGATCGGGAATCCGCAGCAGGCCGTTAATCGCGTTGTAACGCAGCCGGGAGCAGCGCAGATAAAGGCGCGTTCGCAGCAGCCCGGCCCTGTTATAACTCGCATCCCGGGCGACCACCGCGGATCCGGCATGGGAGATTGCGGCGGTCAATCTTGCCAGGTGCAGGGACGAAGCGTGCGGCTGGCGGTAGAGATGAATGGTCAATTCCGGACATGTCAATTGGCTCTGGCGGCGCGGGCGACCGCTAAGCGCAACCCGCACGCGCCCGTGAAAAGCGGCGCGTCGCCGGGTTCCGCTGAATGACATGCGCCGCTTCCAGGTAAGAACCATGCTGGCCCGCCGGTTCCCTCGCGGCGCTGGGCCGGTCGCCGGGATTGCCGGCGATTTTAGACCGTCGCCGGACACGCTGGTCTGCATGATTAACCGGCCGGGACCGTGAATGTTCAAAGACCGACCTTTTGCAGCCAGAAAGATACGTTGCCCTGTGATATGGTCGCCGGCCTGCGCCAACACCGGCCAGAGCCTGCCGGCGGGATCGGCGCCCAGAACCGCCGTGCCGGCTCTACGATTGCCGGCGAGGCTGTAGCCGGTCGCGACAATCGGCCGGCCGCCTTGCATAATATGCAGATTCATATTCTTCCATGCGTGAAAACTCGTCACGCGATAACGGCCCGGAGAAGCGGGGGAGGCGGTTTTCATTCCCTTGCCCGTTGTATATCCGCCGCGCCGGTCGCGGGTCAATCCCGCCCGCAGGTGGGCGGCGGAAAGAATGTACGTCGCCGCGCGATGCCCGGCGCCGCGGGCCGGCTGGTGGAAAACCACGCGGACCGCGCCGTCCGCGACAAGGCGGTTGGGTTCAATCTGTGAGCTGTTTTTTGATGGGGCGGTAAGCAGTTCCAGGGAGTCGCAGCGCAATTGATCGGGCGGATGAATGCGTCCATACGACCATGATGTGATACGCACGTTGCCCTGGGCTCCGAAGGAAGAAAGAGCCTGGCGCCGGCGGGGGTTCAAGGTGCTGACGATGGCGGCCTGCAGGCGCGCGGCGGCGATCTTCAAACCCTTGCTCTTGAGTCGGGCTTTTCCGGTCATTCGCACGCGCCGCAGCGCCAGCGTGGTCGTTCGACCGCCCGTTCGCCGGGCGGTGGGACTTAACGTCAGTCGCAGATTTTTCAGCCACGAGCCGGTCCAGGAAACCTTGTTATTTTTCCCAAGAGCCGCGGCCGCCACGCGCAGGTGGCCGGGACCGCCCAACGCCAGCCGGTGTGTCAGATTACTGTAACGGAGATTTCGACAGGTGATCCGGCCGATCTTTTTGTCGGTGAAGGTAAGAGGAGCCAGACCGATGGCCCGCATGATCAGTTGCTGATCGCCGGTTTCGTAGCGCACCACGCTGGCCGTTCCGATTCGCCCCGGCCCATCGTGCATGACTACCGGTCGGCCGGTGCGGCCGGTGGCGCGGAAAATCACATCGCTCGGACCAAGCAGGCGCACGCGGCGACCCGCCAGTGGTTTGACCACCAGCGATCCAACCCAGGTGACCACAAGGGTATGTTGTGGACCGGAGGCGGCTTTCAGGGGATGTGCGGCGGACGGCCTGGTTGCGGGCGGCCGGCCGCCCCCGCGCTCCCTGGATATGTTCGCCCGGGATCTGTTCCGATTGGTCGGGATTGCCGCCGGTTGATTCGCCGGCCCCGAGTTTCCGGTATTTCCGCCGGCGCCCACGACTCCCGCGGTGAAGAGAATCCCCAGCCGGCTGGACTGGAGACTTTTCGCGCCCAGAACGGCTCTCACGTGTCGGCCGAACAATAATCGGTAAACCACCGGCTGTGGCGCAACCGCCGGTTCCGTTGCGACGGATTGCGTGGCGGCGGAACCGTGCGAAGTCGCCCGGTGGGGGGGGCTGGTGGGGTGGCCCGCAAGCCCCGCGCCGCCGCCCACATTGGTCAGAACCAGCCGTCGGCCGCGGGCGATTTGAAGATACTCCAGCTGCCTGGTCTTAACATTGAATTCAGCCGTCAGATCGGCGCCTTTGAAGAAAAGGTGATCGCCCCGCACTCGCACCATGCCGTGGCTGGTGAGCAATCCTTCCTGGTAATTAAATTTGAGGGGCGCGACCAGGCTCATCTGAATCTGACCGCGGCGACGCGTGGTGGAACCGGCGGCGAATGTGGCCAGCGGACCCAGCGTGATGGTGGGATGGCCCTGAAGCGTGCCCCGGCTCAGATACAGCTTGTTGGAAAGCGGACCGCCGATTTGATTCACCACCATGTCGCCGTGCTCGCTGGCCACCATGATGGATTGGCCGTTGGCGCTGTAAAACTGCATTTCGGGATTTTGCAGTTGGTAGCGACCGCCGCCTTGTGGTACGGCGCGCCGGGCGCGCAGTACATACAGCAGCGCCCCCTGGGCATTACGCGTTTGAATAACCAGGTTGGACCCGCCGAGGCCGCCGGCCATCGGTATCGGCTTCGCATGCCGGCGCACAGAACCGGGGCCGGAGTTAAACAGGTTGCCGCGAAAAGCGAAAAAAACGGCCAGGATCACGGCCAGGCTCACCAGATAAAGTATGATTTTCTTGTGCATAAATCAATTCTTGAAAATCATTCCCGCTGCGGGAACACGTCAGCCGCGCTCCAAAGCAATCCCGTTCCGGCGTTATCCTGGCCACCGGCCAAAATGCCCGGCGGCGCGGCCACGATACTTTTTGCGGCACACTGCTGTCCGTCCTTAGTCCGCAGCCGAAGAACGGCGGCAAGTTGGTCGCGGTATGGCCTGTTCAAGTGTAGCGGGCAAGCACCTGGTTCCACAGGCTCATTCGTTTGCAGAGCCATTCCACGGCGTCGCGCACGGCGCCGTAGCCGCCGGGATATTTCGTGACGTACCGCGCGGCGGCGCGCACTTCCTCCGCCGCATCAGCCACGGCGATGGGGCAACCGCAGCGGCGCATCACCGGCAGGTCCGGCAAATCATCGCCGATGTAAGCCGTCTGGGCGTCGTTCAGGCCAAGCTGCGCGAGCAGATCGCCGTAGATTTCGAGCTTGTTATTTACGTTCTGGTAGACGTATTGAATGCCGAGTTCTTCGGCCCGGTGCTGCACCACCAGACTTTCCTTTCCGGTGATCAGCGCCGTCTGACGGTTCAGCCGCCGCCACATCACCAGGCCGGTTCCGTCGCGCACGTGAAATCGCTTGATCTGCTGGCCGCTGTCATCGCGGATGATGCCGCCATCGGTCAGCACGCCGTCCACATCAAGGATCAGCAGTTGAATTTCGGGGGTGATTACCGCCGGTGGGGCGCCGCTGACCGGTTCCAGTTCGTTCATCTTAAGACACTCCCGCTATTGCCTGATCCGCGGGCAACCAGGTCTTGTAAGTCCATCATACCCATGGGTCGATCCGCGCCGTCCACAACGGGCATTTCGTCGATTCGCCAGCGGTTCGGCCCGGAACGCGATCCCGGCCGGGCATCGGTCGCAAGCCGCGTCCGATTGTATAAACTCCGATCCCGAACCTGGGCGTAACAATAAACGATTCCCCATTCCATCGCCAGACTCTTATAACTCGATGCTCAAGCGTCGGGCGCATAATTCTGATGTGGCGGCGTCGGGCGTTTGAACATGTCTTGCGGCCGCGCCCACGGATTAGTGGGCGGGCCTTGCCCGCCGCGTAAACATCGGACGTGGGAATCGGATGACGAAACATCATTTGTTGCCGCCGTGCCGAAGCGCGATAGAATGCTAAAGGTATCCAATTCGCCGTTTCGAGTACGGGGACGGAGCGATTGATATCCGCCCGTTGCGGGCGGAGGGGGCGGATAATAATCAGGCCGCGCGTGTGGGCGAATCCTGCTGCGGCGGGCTGGCCCGTCCGCTAAATGTAAACGGGTGGTAGCGTTAAACCGGGGTTCATGCATGGCGGTTCTGGCTTATCACAGCATTTTTTGCGCCTACGGATTTTGGCTGCCTAACGATCCGCGCGGATCATGGTCGGATTATGTGCGCTCGTGGGAATTATTTCATGTCGCTGGCGGTGGAACCGCTTGCGGCGCCCGGCGATCGGTAGCCGCGGCGCCGCATGATTGCGATAGCCGCCGTCGGGCCAGGGAAATCCTTGCGGATCCGCCAATGCGGTTTACCGGGGAACAGATGGCGGCTGTTGGCCGGGGATTCGCTGTGGCTTGTGCCGAGGCGAATTTTCGCGTTTTGGCCTGTGCCATTATGCCGGATCACGTGCACACCGTGATCTTGCGGCACGAGCGGAAGATCGAGAAAGTTGTCGGCCACCTCAAAAGCCGCGCGACCCAACAACTCGGCGCTCAAGGCCTCCGCCCGGATCAGCCAACATGGGCGCGCGGCGGATGGAATGTTTTCCTCAACGACGCAGATGTCATCACCTGTGCGATCCAATATGTGAATGCCAATCCGTCCAAGTCCGGATTGGCGCTGCAACACTGGGATTTCATCATCCCCCGGGAGCACCCCGCATGTTTAGCGGCATCGCCCCGCGATGCGCGTAGTGATTTTCCGCCCGCCGCGGGTGACCATCAATCGTCGCCATAGACGCAATCAAGCACACCGC
>JAJYDU010000104.1 GCA_021790475.1 Planctomycetota bacterium
TGGCGTTCTTTTGACGCCCAGGCCCTCGACCATCGAATTCTTGGTGTAACGCTGTTTTCTCGCTGCGATTGAATCCGCTCTCCATCGCACGTTGTCAACAACGCAACCGGCTCTGAAAATAGCTTGGCGCCTATCGTACTTGCGGATAAAATTATAAAATAAGTCCATGCGGATGTCAATTAGTCGGCGCATGAATTTTTCGAAATATAACAGCGCTGTGAGGAATTGCGGGCGTACCCCGCCTCGCCGCCGGTTCCCATGATATTTGGTGTTTGGTCGGGTTGTCGCTCTTGGCGCGCGCCCACCGCCGCGGACGCATGGCCTCCGCCGCGACATGGCGGTACACTTTCATCATGCCTAAGAACCGACATACCGCCAATCGTTTCAAAAAGTCGCAGACGCTGTTCGCCCGCGCGGTGGGGTTAATGCCCGGCGGCGTATCGTCGCCGGTACGCTCCTTCAAAAGCGTGGGACTCCCGCCGGTGTTCATCCATTCCGGCGAAGGGGCCTTCCTGGTGGACGTGGACTCCAACAGGTACATCGACTACGTGATGAGTTACGGCCCTCTGATTCACGGCCACGCCCATCCGGCCCTCCAGGCCGCCCTGGCTAAACAAAGCGATCGGGGAACCTCCTTCGGCTGCTGCTGTGAAGAGGAAGTAACGCTGGCGACGATGATCGCGGCGGCCATGCCGCACGTACCCATGGTGCGATTCGTCAACAGCGGCGCCGAAGCGGTGATGAGCGCGATCCGGCTGGCGCGCGGGGTTACCGGCCGGCCGATAATCGTAAAAATCGCCGGGGGCTATCACGGCGCCGTTGATGCGCTGCTCGTGGAAGCGGGAAGCGGCGCGACGACGCACGGCCATCCGAGCAGCCCGGGGATACCCCCGGCCGTAACCGCGGATACTCTTGTACTGCCATTTAATGATCTGCCGGAAATCCGGCGCGCTTTCCAGCAGCACGGCGAACGGATCGCCGCCATCGTGCTTGAGTTGGTGATGGGAAATATCGGCGTTGTGCCGCCGGCGGATGGTTATTTGCAAGAGCTGCGGGAGTTGTGCGACCGCCACGGCGCGCTGCTGGTGGCGGACGAAGTGATGACGGGATTCCGCCTGGCCCGCGGAGGCGCACAGGAACTACTCCACGTCCGGCCGGACTTGACCTGCCTGGGCAAGATCATCGGCGGTGGTTTGCCCGTGGGCGCCTTCGGCGGCCGGAGCGAGTTAATGAACCATATTTCACCGGCCGGTCCGGTGTACCAGGCCGGCACGCTTTCCGGGAACCCGCTGGCGATGGCGGCGGGAATAGCCGCGCTGCGGTTGCTGGAGACGGATGAACCGTACCAGCGGCTTGAATCGCTCGGGCAGCGCTTGCAGAGCGGTCTGGAAGAGGTGGCCCGGAAAGCCGGCGTGGCGCTGGTGGTGCAGCGCTATGGCAGCATGATCACGCCATTTTTTCCGCCGGTGGCAAAAGACGCCGGCGCTTTCTCCGTTCGCAATTATGCCGATGCGCTGCGCTGCGATACCCGGGCGTTCGCGCTATTTTTCAAGGCGATGCTGGCGGCGGGCGTCATGATTCCGCCCTCGCAATTTGAGGCTTGGTTCCTCAGTCTGGCGCATACACCGGCGGACATCGACGCAACTATAGACAAGGCCGCCGCGGCGCTGGCGGCTCTCGCGGCGGCACGGGGTTGAATTTCTTGTAAGAGCAGTTCTTGAAAGTTCCGCGTGGAAGCCGGGACCCAGGCGGTAAGACCAAGCTCGTGCCGCGCCGGCACGATGTCGGCGGCTAAAAAGGGGGGCGCATTTTGCCATTGAGGATCAGGATCATGGCGGCCTGGAAGTCCTCCCCGGAGGAACGATCCGCGGCGGTGCTTATTTTTTCGCCCTGGAGCCACTGCCTTGGAACGCCGACGGGCATAGTTCCGCCAAAACGCAATGGTGGCAGTCGGGCTGGCGCGCCCGGCAGACCTGCCGGCCGTGTAAAATCAGCAGATGGGAAAAAAAGGTCCACTGGGGCTGGGGAACCAGGCCCAAGAGGCGCTGTTCGATTTTTTCCGGCTGCGTTCCGCCGGCTGTCGGGATCAGGCCAAGCCGGCCAGAGAGCCGCCCGACATGCGTATCTACGACAATTCCCACATTTTTTCCGAAGGCATTGCCCAGCACCACGTTGGCGGTCTTTCGTCCCACGCCGCGGAGGCTGGTGAGTTCTTCCATGGTATCGGGCACTTTGCCTCCATGCTTTTGCACAAGCTGACGGGCGGCCTGTTGGATGGCCTGGGCCTTGACTCGAAAGAAACCGGTGCTCCGGATGATTTTTTCAATATCGCCGGTAGCGGCGGCGGCCAGCGCCGCGGCGTCGGTAAAGCGGGCAAAAAGAAGGGGAGTGACCATGTTCACGCGGACATCGGTACACTGGGCGGAGAGAATGGTCGCCACCAGCAGTTGCAACGGATTGCGGTACTCCAGCGCGCAGCGGGCGTCCGGATACAGCGCCGCGAGCCGGGCGATTATATCGGCGGTTCGTTCTTTCCCGTGTTTCAATGTCTCTTTGGCCATTGTCGGTTCCACCTGTAAGAGCCTGTCCGCGCACATTTTCTATTTTCAATTACAATGATTCTCTTTAGTATGATGGCTGATGTCCCCCAAGGCAAAAGGAAGCCGCGGTGCAAAAAATTTATTTTATCAGCTTCCGCGGTTCCGTCGCAGCGGCCCTGCTGCTCGTGGTTTTTGCAACCGGTCGCCGGCAAGCGGCGGCGCTCCCGATCCGTCTGAGCGTCCAGGCGCGTCGCCAGGCGGCTCCGGCGACCGCGGCGCCGACCGGCAACCGTGTCCTGCTGAAAACCGCGGCGCTTTTTCGGCTGGGGTTTGAACCAACAATCAAAGGCGCGCTGGTGCTCGGTTCCCTGCGTTCCACCCGCGACCCGGCGTTGGCGGCGTATTTTTTGCAGGTAAGCCGCTCCGGACCTCCCGAACTGCTGCTCACGGGTATGATGGATGCGAATTATGTGAGCGGAAATCCAAAGTTCATCCATGTGAATCAACTGTTGCGCAACCCCCTGCCCAAACTTATTTCTCCGTCCCTGGCGCTGCTGATCGAATTCGGGCACATCAGCGATGCCCAGCTTGAAAAAATCGCCCATACCGCCCCGCAACCGGCCCAACGGCTCATGGCGGCGGCGCAGTTGGTCAACCGGGGTGAATCGACGAAGGTGGACGGGGTGATCGGTGAACTGCTGGCCGGTGAAAACCCGGCGGTTCGCTACTATGCCGCCATGAGCCTGGCGCAGTCGCCAAACCCCCGGGACCGCCTTCGCGGTATAACGGTGCTCGCGGCACTGGCGGCTTCCCATTCGCCCCGGCTGCGGGATATTAAAAGGTCCCTTCTGGAGCGGGCCGCGGCACAAAAAATAATCCCCGCCCTGCCCTGGGTGCGGCGCATCGCGCTGGACCGGAAAGCCTCGGCGACTACGCGGAGGCGGGCGGTGGAAACGCTGCTGCTCCTGGGCGACCCATCCGGCCCGGCTTTGCTGGCACGGCGGATCGCGCACGCCCGCGGAACGGTGGATCGCATTGAGTTGGGCTTTCTGGCGATGCGGTTCGGCCATCGACTCAACCCGCCGGAGGTGAAGCCGCTGGCTGTAACCCATTCGCCGCTGCTGCGCGGAATCGCCCGCGCCGCGCTGGCCGCGGTTAAAGGCCGGGATTTCATGTCCCGGGTACTCCAACTTGTCCGGCAGGGTCAGCCGATATTTCTTAACTGGCTTTTGAACTACAGCGCCCAACCCAAGGCCAGGCACAGGCGGCAATTCCTGGCGGCCTTGGTGAGTTACGCGACCATCGTGAACGGCCGGCGTGGTATGGATTACCTGCGCGCCGTGGCGGCGGCCACCCTCCTCGCCAACGCGGATACGCCGGCGGATCGGCGCACGCTGGAAGGATTCTTGAAATCGGTTAATCCCGGCGTGACGGAGGCGGCGCTGGCGGGCATGTTGCGGAGTAATAAAGATGATTTCTCTCCGCTGGTTGCGCCGCTGCTGTCGCAACTGTATAAGAATCGCGACCATCGCATCGGCCAGTTCGCCGCCATGGTGCTGGGGCGGCAGGGCGATCGCGCGGCGCTGCCGGAACTGCGCCGCATCGTGCTCCATGACAATCGCCGCAGCGCCGGCTTTCGGGCCGTTGCCGGCTGGTATTACGTGAAGATGGCCGGAGCACAAAAACAGCTGCTGGATTCGTTGCGCGCGCCGCCGGCAACCGCCCCGAAGAGCTAATATCACGCCAGTTCGGGATAAGGAATTGAAATAAAAGGCCTCCTGGCACGTAGAAAACATTGGTGGTGTGTATGAAGCACACCTGTTTTTTACGGCAAGGAGGCCAACCTGGACACCGTCGCACTCTTCGTTCGCATTGATACATTCTGCCAGGATCTTCCGGAGGCCATGGGCCAGCGCCCATGCTGCCAACGCCCCCTCGCATGCGGAGGCGTCTTGGCCGCATGTATCTTTCCGAGGTCATCACTATTATTGTCCTGTTTCATCGATCGGGCTACCGTTGTTTCAAACATTTTTACCTTTCCCGTAACCGTTCACGGGCCAAAAACATTATAAATAAAGGGAAATAAACGGATGTTGGAGGCCGTTGGAGCAAAAAACACGCGAAAAATAGGCTTATATTGTCGGGAACCCTCGTTTTTGTGCTGATTTCGCCACTTTTGCCCGTGAACGGTTACCGAAAAACTTTACCGCCGAGCCATTAAGCTCATTACCCGCCTGAAACGCAACATGCGCAACAAACTCATCCACCTGCCGGAAAAACTGCGGCGGCGGAAGCAGGCCAGCATCGAAACGATCAACGACCAACTCAAAAACATCTCGCAGATCGAGCACTCACGACATCGTAGCGTGAGGAACTATTTTGTGAATCTTTTTGCCGGGTTGGTCGCCTGTACATGGAAAGACAAAAAGCCCAGTCTCAATATCTCACGCACGAAATTGCTTCAATTACCGGCTATTTGTTGACCGCCTTATCCCGAACTCACGTTAATATACCGTTCCGCAGGCACAGTTACAGATCGAGAGTGGCGTCGACCAGATCGCCATTGGCCGGCAGGGAAACCGCAAAACCGGCCTGGCGGCACAGATGCTGCATGGGATGGTTGGACGCGAGAATTTCCGCCCGCAGGCGGGAAATCTTTTCCTCCCGGGCCACGACCAGCAGGAAGGCCAGCAGTTGCGCGCCGACACCGCGGTTCTGAAACTCATCGGCGATAATGATGGCGAACCTGGCCTCTGGCGTTCCCGGCGTCCGGCTCAAACGTCCCACGCCCACAATGGCCGTCGCCGCCGGCCGCGGATATTCCGCCACCAGGGCGATTTCCCGATCGTAATCGTTGAAACAACGACGAATAAGCCGTTCGTGCATTACGCGCGTGTCGTACTGGAGCATACCCAGAAAACGCTGGTGAACCGTGCGATCCGAAAGCCGGCGGTGGAACTCCACCAGCAGCGGTTCGTCCTCCGGGCGGATCGGCCGGGCCGTGAGTTCCACACCGTCGCGGGTTTTCAGGCGGGTGACATATTGCGCCGGATAGGGCCGAATCGCCGGTCGCGGCAGACATTCGACCGGCGTCGCTTTCGGATGCAGCGCCACCCGCGCGTCCAGGGCCACCATTCGCTCCGGCGAGACCAGCAGGGGATTGATGTCGATTTCCTTGATCCAGAGGTGTTCCACGATCAACCGGCTGAAACGGACGATCAGTCGCTCCAGCTCGGCCACGGCGATCGGTCGGCGTCCGCGTACTCCCCCGAACGCGCTGAAAATCCGCGTCTGTTCCATCATCCGTCGCGCCAGCGTACTGGTCATCGGCGGCAGACCCAGCGCGCGGTCTTTCATCACCTCCACAAGTTGTCCGCCGGCGCCGAAGAGCACCACCGGCCCCAGTTGCGGATCCACCGTGCTGCCGAGAATAATTTCGTAGCCATCCAACTTGATCATCGGCTGGACGGTTACGCCGTCGAAATGTCCCGGCCCGGCCTTTTCCTCCACCGACTGGCGAATGAGATCGAAAGCCGCGCGCACTTCCTGGGGCGTCTGGAGATTCAACCGCACGCCGCCCACATCGGTTTTATGGCTGATCGTCCGCGAGAGCAGCTTGAGCACGACGGGGTAGCCCATCTGATCGGCGACGGCCGCCGCCTCCCCGGCGGTTGGGGCGGTCCGGGTGGGTGTCGCCGGAATGCCATAAGCCGCGAGTACTTCCTTTGCCTCCGCCTCGGTCAACAGCGTCCGATCCTGCCGTTGCGCCTGCTGGAGCAGTTCCGCGACGCGCCGGGATTCCTGTGGCGCCGCGTCCGGGCCGGTGGGCAACGACGGTGTTTCGTAGATGCCGCGGAGATTGTAGCTATAGCGACCCATGAAATTGAAAATACGGGCGGCGATGTCCGGATAGGGAAAATTGGGAATGCCGCGCTCGCTCAGGTAACGGGCGCCCGCGGCCACTTCCGCTCCCCCCATCCAGCTCGCCAGGACCGGTTTTTTCCATCCCGCCGCCGCGGTGCACAACTCCACGGCGGTACGCGTCGGATCGGTCATCGCCTGCGGGGTCAGAATGACCAGCAGGCCGTCGCCGGCGGAATCCTCCATGGCCGCCCGGCAAGCCGCGGCATAACGCGCCGGATCGGCGTCCCCAAGAATGTCGATGGGGTTGGCGTGACTCCACTGCGCCGGCAGGAGGTTGTTAAGCGTTTGGAGCGTGGCGTCGGAGAGCGGGGTCAGTTCCCCCCCGCCGCGGATCAGCGCATCGGTGGCCAGAACGCCCGGGCCGCCGGCGTTGGTAAGAATGGTAAGCCGCCGGCCGCCGGGCCGCGGCTGTTTGCCCAGTACGTCGGCCATGGCAAAGAGGTCTTCGATGGTGTCCACCCGCAACACGCCGACGCGGCGGAACGCGGCTTCCATGGCGTCGTCGCTGCCGGCCAGCGTGCCGGTGTGCGAGGCGGCGGCCCGGGCGGCGGCGTCGGTTCGGCCGGACTTGATCACAATGATCGGCTTGGACAGCGCCACCTCGCGCGCCGCCGAAAGAAACGAACGCGCCTCGCCGATGCTTTCCATATAAAGCACGATGCTGCGCGTATTCGGGTCATCCCCGAAATAATCGATCAAATCGCCCCAGCCCACATCCAGCATCGAACCGATGCTGATGAACGCGCTGAATCCCACATGTTCCTGCAAACTCCAATCCAGCACGCCGGTGCATAAGGCGCCGCTCTGACTGATAAACGCCACCGAACCGGCCCGGGCCATGGCGTGCGCGAAAGTCGCGTTGATGCCGCTGGGGGGGCACATCACGCCCAGGCAGTTCGGGCCGATGACGCGCATACGGTACCGCCGGGCCAGCGCCAAGAGCTGCTGCTCCAGCGCCAGGCCGGTCGGCCCGATTTCCTTGAAACCCGCCGAAATAACAATGGCGCAGCGGGTTCCCGCCTCCCCGCATTCCTGAATAATGTCCGGGATGCCCGGCGCCGGCGTCACCAGCACCGCCAACTCCGCCGGTTCCGGTAAATCGGCGATCCGCGCGTAGGCCTTGATCCCCATGACGCCGGCACGCTTGGGATTCACCGGCAGAACCGTCCCGCCAAACGGCGTGGCGATCAGATTTCGCAAAATCGCCCGGCCCACGCTGCCGGGACGATCCGTAGCCCCGATGAGAGCCACGGTAGTCGGCGCGAAAAAAGGGCGCAGCGGATGTTTGCTCAGTCGCCAGATATCATGCGCCGGATCAAATGACATCGGTGGGGAAGACTCGCCCGCCATGAATCAGACTCCTTACCGGTCGAACACGCCTCTTCTTACGCCACGCGGCTTGTCCCCTGCTGAAGCTGACCCTGGCAAGTGAGCCAATTCAGCCAGGGCTCAATTTGTCCATGCTTGACGGACAGTTCCAGCAGCGGCACGGCGGCGTTCAGACACCGCACGTCCTGGTGAAAATGCTCCAGGTCAAAATTGACGTGGGGAAGCAGATCCATCTTGTTCAGCAGCAGCAGCGACGAAACCAGCAGCAGATGGGGATGCTTGGCGGCTTTGTCGTCGCCTTCGGATACGCTGAACATGCCCACCTTGACGTGCTGCCCGAGATCGAATGACACCGGGCATATCAGGTTGCCGACATTCTCAATGAATAAAATATCCAGCCGGTTCAGGTCCAGGCGGGCGGCGGCCTGGCGAATCTGGTTGGCGTCGAGGTGACAACCATTGCCGGTGTTGATCTGCACGACATGCGCGCAGCGCCGCGCCAGCCGCTGGCCGTCGCGGGACGTGGCCGGATCGCCGACCAGCACGCCGATCTCTACGGTTCCCCGCAAGTGTTCCAGCGTGGCCTCCAGAAGCGCCGTTTTGCCGCAGCCGGGGGAACCGATCAGGTCCACGACGAAGACCTCGGCTTCCTGGAAGGCCCGGCGATTCAACCGGGCGATTTCATCATTGAGCTTGAGCACATTTTCAACCACGGGCACTTTCATGGTCCATCTCCTTTTGTGGATGCGCAAACGTCTTCGCCAACGCCGGAGGCGACGGGTGTTTGAACCTCATAAAACAACAGGTCCAGTTCATCTCCGCCCGCCGGGGTCGCCGGCGTATGACCGCAGGGACAGGCGGTTTGATCGGCGGTCGCAGCGGCGGGTTGCCAGGTACGGCCGCAGGCCGGGCAATGCAATGTCCAGGGAGCCGGCTCCAGGTCCAGGCGAACGTCCTGCCAGTTCGTACCGGCGAGCGCCGCCTGCCAGGCGAATTGCAGGCACGAGCCGTCAATTCCCTGGAGCGCTCCGATACGCACGCCGACGGAAACAAGTTTGGCTTCCGGGCCGGCGCGGCGGCGGAGCAGGTCGATCAGAGCTTCGGCAATGGAAAGTTCATGCATGCCGCGGCTCTCCTTGTTCATGGCGCGCCGGCGCAATTCCACGGCACCAGTGCGCTACGCGCCGGGCGGTGGGCTTGACGCAGCGCCGAATTCGTATGTCCATTTCGCCGGCCGGATCAGCGCCGGCGATGCCCACGGCGAACAATCGCACCTGCCCGGGAAGAACGCCGAGCTTTTGGGCCAGCTCCAACTGAACGTTCAGCGAAAGTCCATGGCTGCTAAGCGCGTCGTCATGGAGCAACTCCGGCCGGCGGGGATCAAACCA
>JAJYDU010000005.1 GCA_021790475.1 Planctomycetota bacterium
ACCGCCAACATTCTTCTGCACGCCTCGGCCGATTCGCTGGTGATTCTTGATGAAGTCGGCCGCGGCACCAGCACGCTGGACGGTCTGGCGCTGGCCTGGGCCATCGCCGAATATCTCGCCGACACCACCCGCTGCCGGGCGCTTTTCGCCACGCATTATCACGAGTTGACCGAGCTGGCCGAAACCACGTCCGTCGTGGTCAATTACAATGTACTGGTGCGCGAATGGGAGGACCAGATTCTTTTCATGCACCGCATCGTACCCGGTCGGGCGGACCGTTCCTACGGCGTGCAGGTGGCGCGCCTCGCCGGCGTGCCGCGCAGCGTGATTCAGCGCGCCCGCCGGCTCATGGAGCAGCTTAGCGTGCACGTGGGCAAAATCCGCCCCCGCGCCGCCGCCACCGCCGCCGCGGCCCAGAGCAATCTTTTCGATCCGGTCCAGTCCCAGGCGCTCTCCCAGCTGCAATCGTTCGATCCGGACCGCATGTCGCCCATGCAGGCGTGGGAAGCCCTTAAAATGCTCCAGGGAATGCTTGCGGAAAATCCTTCGGAGCGCGTATGAGAGGCTGATTTTCGCGGGGCGGCGCGGAAGGCGGCGGACCGCTACTTGAAAATATATATGTACGTGTTTTAATTATATGTGTCCGTTCTTCCCGGCCCGGGCGTGGTTCAATCCCCGCCGCCGCGTCGTCGGGGTATAACCGGTTCGTTGGCGGGGTTATCGCACTCTCGCGGGCGCCGCCACGGTACAGAGCGTTTCCGGTCCGCCCGGATCGCCGACCGCCGGCTGAAGTTGAACCGTCGCGCGCAGATGAATGTCCGCCGAGGAACTGCCGATCAGCAGTTGCAACTCCCCCGGCGCAAGAACAAACTTCCGTTGCGCCTCATGCCAGTACCATAAGGCCTGTTCCAGAAACGACAGGTGAAAGGAAACGCTTTTGCTTTCCCCGGGCGCCAGCTCCACGCGTTGGAAACCCACCAGTTGTTTGATGGGCCGCTGCACCGGCGACTTGGGCGCGGTGATGTAAAATTGCACTACCTCCGCGCCGCGCCGCTGACCAATGTTTTGAATCAGCGCGGTCAAAGTGATGGACCCGCCCGGACCGAGCGTATCCGAGGAGACTTTCAGATCGCTCATTTGGAACCGGGTGTAACTTAAGCCAAACCCAAAGGGGTAAAGCGGCTTGCCCTCAAAGTACATATAGGTGCGGCCCTTGCGAATGTCGTAGTTGTGGAACGGCGGCAACTGCTCCACCGATTGATACCATGTGCAGCAGGTCTTGCCGCCGGGGTTGTAGTCGCCGAAAAGCACGTCGGCGATGGCCGTGCCCTGGGCCTGGCCGGCGAAAATCGCCGCCACAATGGCCGGCAGATGCGCCTGTTCCCAATTCACCGCCACAGTGTTGTTGCTGGAGAGCACCAGTACGGTTTTGGGATTTGCCGCGTAACACGCCTGGATCAATTCGTGCTGAGCGCCGGTAAGTCCGGTGGTTTTTCGGTCTTGCCCTTCCTGGTCCACGCTCTGATTAACGCCGCAGACCATGATTACCATATCCGCATCCCGGGCGGCGTCTACTGCTTTCCGGAATAACTCTTCTTTTTTTGGCTCGATAATTCCGCAGCCAGGATGGTAGACGAGTTGAGGCTTGCCCGGTTGCGGAGACGGTGGCGGAGGCGGCGGAGTAAGCTGGAATTGTTCGACGTTGAACAGATACAAGCCGTTCCCGGAGAATTTAAAAAATACCTTGTGCTCGCCGGTAACGCCGTGCAGCGGAGCAGAAACATTGGTCCAGTTCTGCCAGCCGCCGGTTGGAGGAACTTTTAAGGTGGCGGCCAGAGGACCATGGAGACTCTCAAGGCGGACTTCAATGGAGCCGCCCCGGGTTTGGCTGGCGACCCGAATGACGATCTCCTTTTTGCCGGTGAAATCCTGCGGTTTGAATTCCAGCCAGGATCCGTTGGTAATGAAGCCGACATAGACGCTTCTTTCGTCGGATGGCGCGGTTTGAATAGCCCGTTTTCCACCGCCGGAGCGGATAAAACTACCCGCCAATATTTCAGGATAATAAATCTCCGCACCCAAAGCGGCCGCGATCCCCTCCAGCGGTGAAATTTGCACGGTAGGCTGGCCGCTGTAACCACCGAGATGAAAGCCCGCCAGCGGCCCGATAACCGCAACTTTTTTCAGCGCCGATTTATCCAGCGGTAAAAAGTTATTATCATTCTTGAGCAGCACCAGGCTTTGCCGCGCCGCTTCCACCGCCAAAGCCCGGTGGGCCGGCGAATCCACCACGTCAAAGGTTATCCGGTTGTACGCAACCCGCTCCGGCGGATCGAACAGTCCCAGCAGGCAACGCGCCGTCAACAGCCGCGTGACCGCGCGGGAGATATCGGCTTCGCTGAGAAGTTCCAAATCCACCGCTTTGGCCAGATGCTTTTGGTACGTATCGCCGCAATTCAGATCGCATCCCGCCTGCATGGCCAGCGCTGCCGCCTGATGCAGCGTCGGTACGTAATGGTGGGGATTGTAAATGTTGTAGACGGCGTCGCAGTCGGAGGTAACGTAGCCGCGGAACCCCCAGCGATCGCGCAACAGACTGGTGAGCAGAAAGCGATCGGCGCTGCAGGGCACGCCGTTGACGGCGTTGTAAGCGCTCATCACCGTAAATACCCCGGCGTCGGTTACGCAGGCGCGGTAGGCGCGGGTGTAATATTCCCAGAAGCTTCGTGCATCGACCGAAGCGGATACTTCCATGCGATCATCATCGGTGTTGTTGCAGATGAAATGCTTGGCGCAGGCCGTGGTTTTCAGGTAGTTCGGATCATTCCCCTGCATGCCAAGAACCACCTGCACCGCCCACGTGCCCGCCAGGCAGGGGTCTTCCCCCGGCGCTTCTTCGCAGCGGCCCCACCGCGGGTCGCGGTGCAGGTTCAACGTTTGCGGCGAATAATAACTCAGGCCGATATTTTCTTTCTTGTGGTAGGCCCGGGCCTCGTCGGAAACCGCCGTGTAAACTTTGCGGGCCAACGCGGGATTCCATGAGCAGGCCATCGCCAGCGGCAGCGGAAACGATGTAACCGGCGCCGCCCGCACCAAACCGTGCAGCGCTTCGCCACTATAATAACTGTAGGCCGGCAGGCCCAACCGTTTGATGGCCGGAGCGCTGATGCCGGTCTGGGCGATCTTTTCCGCCAGCGTCATTTGGTCCGCCAGGGCCGCGGCCCGGTTCCAGGCCTTCTTATAAGCCTCCGGGGAAGGACCGATTCGTTGAGCGTCTGACCGCTCCCGCCGGCTATCGGGATTGGCGATCGGCATTTGCGCACAGCCGGCCATGGCCAGAACAGCGCCCGCCGCCGCGGCCACGGCGATAAATTCCCGTCGATCCAATGGGGTATTGGCATGGTTTTGTTCTTTTCGCCGGGTCATGAGAATAACTCCTGAAAAATACTTGGCGCCTCTCCGGATAACCAATGGCCCCCGCATTCTTTCTGGCGGGAGACGCACTTCTAAGCGGATTCGAACCAGATTGCCGCGCCGTCAACGGCCGCAGCGCACGATTTGCCGATCCGTAACAATCATCTGCATCGGGATATCGTGCGCCTCGAACGGTATCGTCTCGTCGATCAATTGTTCGTGAAAACACAAGGCGATCCGTAAACCGTGAAAATCGCCCTGCGAAAGAAACCGATCGTAAAAGCCTTTGCCCCGTCCCACCCGATAGCCACTCCGGTCGAAAGCCATTCCCGGCACGGCCACCAGGTCGATAAGTCCCAGCGATACCACCGTTCCCTGCACGGGTTCACGAAGAGAGGCGCCCCCCTGGCCGGAGGTGGTGTCCAAGCTTTTGATTTCAACCGGCTCGATCTGCCGCTCCCGCCAGCGTATACGGGGAACGGCGATGGATTTCCCATCTTTCCAGGCTTGAATGGCCAGTGTGGAGGTTTCAACTTCGTTTTCCATGGAAAGGAAAAGCATGATCAACTGGGCGTTACGGAACTCCCGGGTTTCGGCAAGCTTTCGACAGACGGCCAGGGATCGCGTATGCCGCTCGTCGGGAGAAATTTCCGCCAGCAGCGAACGCATCCGGGCACGAATTTGCGCCTTGTCCATAAACCATCCTTTATGAACCGAACTTGACTAATCATCCCGAAGCCCGGCCCGGCGTCAAGGCAAAATGTCATGAAGGATCACCACCCCCGGCTTCCATTGCGGAATCCGGCGGCACAGCGGCGGCCGCCGCCGCGGAGCGAATAGCCGCCAGTTTTTCCAGATAGGCGCGAAGAACCGCCTCATGTCCCCGATCGGTCGGTTGATAATACCGTTTGTCCACGCCCAGGTATTCCTGGGGAACATACCCTTGTGGAAAATCATGGGCGTATTGGTAGCCGGTATGGCCGAGTTCGGCCGCGCCGCGATAGTTTGAATCACGCAAATGACGCGGTACGGGTTGGGTTCTTTGTTCGCGCACATCCCGCATGGCCTGGTCAATGGCCACGGTGGCGGCGTTGCTTTTCGCAGAGCAGGCCAGGTAGGTGACCGCTTGTGCCAACGTCAGCCGGCATTCCGGCAGGCCGACAAATTCGGAAATCTGTACGGCGGCGGCGGCGAGCACGACGGCCATCGGATCGGCGTTACCGATGTCCTCGGAAGCGCAGATGGCGATTCGCCGGGCGATGAACCGCGGGTCTTCACCGGATGCGAGCATGCGCGCCAGCCAGTACACGGCGGCGTCGGGATCGCTTCCCCTGATGCTTTTGATCAGGGCGCTGGCGGTATCAAAGTGTTCATCCCCGGTGGGATCGTAAACCAGAGCCTTGCTCTGGATCGATTCGCGCGCTGCGTCCAGAGAGATGATGAGCGGCTGACCGGCGGCGGAATCCGGCGCCGACTGGGAAAGCACGGCGATTTCCAGGGCCAGCAAGGCGCAACGGGCGTCGCCATCGCAGATTCGCGTCAGGTACTCCATTGCCGCCGGTTCCATTCGCACGCACAAGCCGGGGAATCCGCGCTGCGGATCATGAATGGCCCGTTCGAGAATTTGCCCGATGTCCTGGGGCGACAACGGTTCAAATTGAAAAATCCGGCTGCGCGAAACCAGGGGAGCATTGACCGCAAAAAACGGGTTCAGGGTGGTCGCGCCAATGAGCACCACGATTCCCTGTTCCACATCGGAAAGAAGTATATCCTGCTGGCCGCGGTTGAAACGATGAATTTCGTCAATAAACAGCACGGTTTGCTGGCCGGTGTTCTCAAGCAGCGCCCGGGCGTCGGCCAACAGGTCGCGCACCTCTTTAACGCCGGCCGCGGCCGCGTGGATCTCAACAAAGCGCCGCCGGGTGGACTGCGCTATGAGCTGGGCGAGAGTTGTTTTGCCTGTTCCGGCCGGACCATAAAAAAGCGCGCTCAGGAGCCGGTCCGCCTCGATCATTCGTCGCAGCAGTTTTCCCGGTCCCAGGATGTGCTGTTGGCCGACAAATTCTTCCAAAGAGCGGGGGCGCATGCGCACCGCCAGAGGCTGTGCGGATTCGAGGCGTTTGAGCCGGCTGGATGCGAAAAGGTCCGGCACTCTACCTCCCGGTTACATCAACACGCCTGCCGGAGCGGTGCGCCACTTTGCCTGCGGGTACGCACCACCGAGGCGCAGTAAGTCCGGCCGGGGATACGTCTATTTTCCGCGCCCCTTATTGGCTGCATTTCCGGATACCACACAATGGAACCCGGCGCACGCGGATTTTTTCGCAGGCGACGCGACACGAAATATTCCGAATCCGCCCGCCGGCGGGGCGATATTCGGCATCAAGATACCGGCTTGGCGACCACGGAATCGAGGGCTGCTTTGAACTCCTTTTTCGACGTAAGTCCGACAAATCTTCGGGCGATCTGCCCCTTGTTGAAGAGGATAATCGTGGGAATGGCGCTGATGTTGAATTTCATGGCCGTGTCACGATTGGAGTCCGTGTCCACCTTACCGACTTTCACGCGGTCTTTGTATTCATCGGCCAGTTCTTCGATGGTCGGCGCCAGCATGCGGCAGGGACCGCACCATTGGGCCCAAAAATCCACGAGAACAGGCTGTGAACCGTTGAGAACCTCCTGCTGAAAGTTGGCGTCTGTAATCTGCAAGACATTGTTTCCAGCCATTATTTTCTCCTGTAGGCGACTCGCGGGAGCTTACCCGGCATCCATGAAATGTTAGGAGGCGATTTCGGGGGTGTCAAACTTGGATGGCGGCGACGAGGGGGTGAGTGGCACGGGGGTGAAACTCACCCGCTCCACTCACCCAAGTCGTCGGCCCAACTGGGGCCAGCTTTGCAAAAAGAGGCCGCCATCTTCTCACATACGCTCCGAACGCGGGTGGCGGCTTATTTCCAGAAGAAATGAAGCGGCCATGGAAACCAGGGCAATGACGATCAGCGGAATTCGGATCATCGGCGCCAGCGCCATTCGCATCCACCAGGGCGGCGGGACAACAGGCCTGGGATTAACGGGAACCAGGGCGTCATCAATCAGGCTCTGAACGCTGCGCGGACGAGCCGGCGCCCCGAGCGGCAACACTTGTTCGTTCGGATTGATGATATCAAGTTGGCGATCGGCTAGACGCCGCATGAGACGGGGATCGGTGGTGGCCGCCTTCAAAAATCTCCGTTGCAGTGCGATTTTTTCATTGACCAACCCGAGCGTGGCCTGAAGATCATTCCGCTGGCGACGGGCATATTGCATGGCGTTGCAAGCCGGGCCTAAAACAACCACGGCAATAATCAGCAAAGAAGCGAGCAGCATCGCCCAACTTACGACGCCGACGCTGAATACCAGCGGCAAGACGATGAATTTTGGAGCATACCGATAACGGCGCATGCGCAATTCCGTCCCTGGAACAAGGAACCGGCTCCTCAACATTGTGCCGGGTGGAACGTGGCAATACAAGTATAATCAAGCTTGAAACGTCATACACTCTCCAGATACCAAATGCAGGTATTTTATCGCCAATTATAGCCGGAAAACACGTTTGACACCGCTCCGGGTTGTGTTATTATATGTTGCTTGGAAACGAGGTGTTTCGTGCGGACAGATCGTGCAGCTTTCCAATCGCTGCCAGCCAGGGCGACCGGAGTACCGGCGGCCCGGGTTGTTGTCCGCGCTGCCATTGCCCCGATCGGCGGCAGGATGATCCCGGCCGCACGGTAGGGCGCCCCAATTTCCCGAAATTTCGTTTTTTTCGCGCCCTGCCGATCTTAGCAGGGTTTTTTATTGATGGATTCCATGAATTTCTTGAGAATATAAAGTCCCGATCCATCGGGGCAGGCGAGGTTTTTATGCCCAAAGTTGAAATATACGATACAACGCTGCGTGACGGCAGCCAGGGAGAGGGAATATCCTTTTCCATCCAGGACAAAATGTTGATATGCAAAAAGCTAGATGAATTGGGAGTGGATTTCATTGAAGGCGGCTATCCGCTTTCCAATCCCAAGGACGCGGGTTTTTTCCAGGAAGCCCGTTCCCTGCAGCTGCGGCAGGCACGGTTGGTCGCGTTTGGCATGACCCGGCGAAAAGGGGTCAAGCCCGACCAGGACGTGGGCCTGAACGCCCTGCGCGACGCGCAAACACCTTATGTAACAATTGTCGGCAAAACCTGGGATATGCACGCGACCCAGGTGCTGGAAGTATCGCTGCAGGAAAATATCGACATGATCGCCCAAAGCGTGGCGTATCTGACCAGCCTGGGCCGAAAAGTTATTTACGACGCCGAGCATTTTTTTGACGGCGTCCAGGCCAACCCGGAATATAGCCTGCAAACCATCGCGGCGGCGGCCGAGGCCGGGGCGGTGCTGGTATGCCTGTGCGATACCAACGGCGGCTCGCTGCCGGAGCGGGTCGCCCAATGGGTTGCGGCGGCGCGCCGGAAGGTAGCGGCGCCAATCGGCATTCATCCGCACAACGACAGCGGCCTGGCGGTAGCCAACGCCCTGGCAGGAGTGCGGGCGGGAGCCGTGCAGGTGCAGGGAACCATCAACGGTTTCGGTGAACGGTGCGGCAATGTGGACATCACCACGGTGATCGCCAACCTGCGGCTGAAACTGGGTTATGAATGCCTGCCCCCGGATTCGCTGGCGCATTTAACCGAGACCGCCCGCTATGTGTACGAGGTGGCGAATCTGAATCTGGTTAACAACCAGCCTTACGTCGGCACGAGCGCCTTTGCCCACAAGGGCGGCATGCACGTACATGCGGTGAATAAAATGACCCGCTCCTATGAACACGTGGCGCCGGAAGCGGTCGGCAATACGCGGCGCATCCTGGTTTCGGAACTTTCCGGCGTTTCCAATATCGCCGCCACGGCGGGCCGAAAGTTCAACATTGAAAAAGACCGGGCGGCGCTCAAGCTGGTGCTCGATCAGGTCAGCCGGCTCGAAGCGCAGGGCTATCAGTTTGAAGCCGCGGAAGGTTCATTTGAACTGATTTTGCGGCGGCAGATCGGGCGTTACCGGAAATTCTTTGACTTGCACCATTACCGTTGCGCGGTATCCCGCCAGGAGGGGGGGCAAGTGATTACCAAGGCGACGCTTTCACTGCTGGTGGAAGGCCGGCAGATCAACGCGTTCGCCGAAGGCGACGGGCCGATCAACGCCTTGGACGCGGCGCTGCGCCAGGCGCTGGCGCCGGCTTATCCGGGCATTGCCAGTCTGCACCTGGTCGATTACAAGGTGCGGGTGGTTAATGCCACGGCGGAAACGGCCGCGAAGGTCCGGGTGGTGATTGAATTCCGCTCGCCGGAAGGGTTTTTTGGAACCATCGGCGTGTCGGAAAATATCATCGAGGCAAGCTGGCAGGCCTTGTGCGACGCGGTGGAATATCGGCTGATCCATGAACAGGAAGCCCTTGCCGCCAAGGCAATAGAGCAGGCGAGCAGGAGAAAGTAGACAGTAGAGCAATTGCGGTTGGCCATTATTATTGGCGTAGCTATCGCGAGATAGTTCTCATCACGATCCCGACGTGTCCCGATAACTATCGGGGCTGCTTATTGGGGTCGGGATCTACTTTCTAATTTGGATTCGCCCGCTATCCCGACATTGGTAGGGACAGGAGGGCGCCCACCAACCGTCCGGTGGCAGGCAGGTCGGTAATGTCGGCGCTAATGAGGACGATATGAACGAAGCGCTTTCCCCTCAATATGATCCGCAAGCGGTGGAAAGCCGCATTTATGCACTATGGCTGGAGAAAACGGGGAATTTTCACGCTGTTCCCGGTGCCGCCGGATCGCCCAAATTCAGCATGGTGATTCCGCCGCCAAATGTGACCGGGGCCCTGCATCTGGGTCATGCGATCAATGGGACCATCCAGGACATTCTGGCCCGCTATCACCGGATGAAAGGCGATAATACTCTCTGGATACCGGGGATCGACCATGCCGGCATCGCTACACAGGCGGTGGTGGAACGAACAATTTTCGAGCAGGAAAAAAAGAGTCGCCATGACCTGGGCCGCGAAGAATTGGTCCGCCGGATTTGGCAGTGGAAAGAAAAATTCGGCAATCGGATTATTCAGCAACTCCAGCGCATGGGCGTATCCTGCGACTGGAACCGCACGCGTTTCACGCTTGATGACATCTGCGCCCGCGCCGTGCGCGAAGCTTTTTTTAAACTTTTCAAGGATGGCCTGATCTTCCGCGGCCTGCGGCTGGTGAATTGGGACACGCACCTGCAAACTGCGGTGGCCGATGATGAAATTTACCATGAAACGGTCAAAGGCCGACTCACCTCGATTAAATATCCGCTGGTGGACCGCCGGCCCGGTGAGCCGGAATATTTAATCGTCGCCACCACCCGACCGGAAACCATGCTCGGCGATACCGCTTTGGCGGTGCATCCGGAAGATCCGCGTTATCAAAAGCTGATCGGTCGAAAGGCGCAAGTGCCGCTGATGGGCCGGGAAATTCCCATTATCGCCGATGGACTGCTGGTGGATCCGAAATTCGGCACCGGTGTGGTAAAGGTGACACCGGCGCATGATCCGAACGATTACGCCGCCGGCCAACGGAATCATCTGCCGCAGATCAACTTGCTTACGCCGGATGGAAAGGTCAATGGGAATGGCACGGGTAAGTCTGGGTTTTGGGGCAAGAGCTTTGATTATTCCGGCCTTCGATTCGCTTCCGATGCCCGCCGCCTTGTTTTAGAAGATTTGGAAGTGCTGGGCCTGATCGCCGAGTCCAAACCATACGAACACGAAGTCGGCCACAGCGACCGCAGCAAGACCCCTATCGAGCCATATTTAAGTGAACAGTGGTTTGTTAAAATGGGCGATGTGGAGGGCGGTATCACTCTGGGCGATGGAACCAAATCCAGTGGGCTGGCCCAGGCGGCGCTGGATGCGGTCAAGAGCGGCCGCGTGAAAATCATCCCCGCGCGCTATACCCAGGGCTATATCGACTGGCTGTCGCAGAAACGCGACTGGTGCATCAGTCGCCAGTTGTGGTGGGGACATCGGATACCGGTGTGGAGCGTATCTTGTAACCCTGGCATAGATTTTGGACATCCAACTCGTGAGGAGGCGACACAAGAAATTGCTAATAAGATCGTTGCTTATATCAGCGACGAGAAACATAGCAATGATTTGATTTTTCGTGTCGATACAACCTATGGTCTACCGAAGATAGTTTTTTGCTGTCGAACTACCGAGGTTGCGGAAAAGATGGAGGAACTGGCGGGCTACATCAACGCGAATGCTACAGATACTATCCATTCACCACCGCTGGAGAAAGAGTCTGACCTTCGTCTTGCACCCAAGGGTTTGAGAGAACTCATCCGGAATAACGGCCTGACCCTCGCTATCCGCAGGTTGATGCAAGACCCCGACGTTCTGGACACCTGGTTTTCCTCCGCGCTGTGGCCGCTATCGACTATGGGCTGGCCCGCCAACGGAATCAGCGATAAACCTGAAGATCAACTATTGCCCTATTTTTATCCCACCGGTGTACTTTCCACAGCGCGGGAAATTCTCACTCTGTGGGTGGCGCGGATGGTGATGTTCGGCCTTTACCTGCATGGCGATGTCCCGTTCAAACAGGTTTACATCCATGCGGTGATTCAGGACGGCCAGGGCCGACCGATGAAAAAATCGCTCGGCAACGGCGTGGACCCGGTGGACATTATCGAAAGCCACGGCGCCGACGCCTTGCGCTTCACACTGGCGGGCATGGCCACCGAAACGCAGGACATCCGTTTGCCGGTGGTCAAAGATAAAGCCACCGGAAAAAATACCAGCCCGCGTTTTGACAGCGGCCGGAATTTTGCCAATAAAATATGGAACGCCGCAAGGTTTATTCTTTCGAATCTGGACGAATCCCATCGGAAACATGAAATTTCAAATTTCAACTCCCCAATCATCGCCATCGCCCAGTCCGGCAAATTGGAAGATCGGTGGATTTTAAGCCGGCTCAATCAAACCGTGCGCGCGACATACGAATCGCTGGCACAGTTTCGCTTCGCCGATCTATGTTCCACGCTCTATGGCTTCTTCTGGAATGATCTGTGCGACTGGTACCTGGAAATCGCCAAGGCCCGCCTCCAACAGAAAGATTCATCCGTGCCAACCGTGTTGCATTATTGTCTGCAAACCAGCCTGGCGCTGCTGCATCCCGTGATGCCGTTTATCACCGAGGAAATCTTCACGCGGTTGGCGCCAACGGCGGAATCATTGCTCCTGGCCGGCCCTTTTCCTGAATATATCCGGGAATTGGATTGTCCGCGGGCGGAAAAGGAAATGGACCTGTTGCAGCGGATCATCCGCGCCATCCGCGATATCCGCAATCAATGCAACATCGAATCGAAAAAAATCCTGGACGCGGCGGTGCTTGTCAGCGCCCACGACAGAGCAATTGTGGTGGAGAACCGGACAATAATTGAAACGCTCTCCGGTGCGACATTACGCGAGATAAAGGAGACAGGACACAGACTATCAGACATATTTCAAAAAGATACGGTGCGGGTGATTTTACCCTGTCTGCCCGGGCACAGGCAGACCGACGTTCAAATCCATGTATCCGGCGCGGCGGACCGCCCGGCCCAAATCAAGAAGCTTGCTCAGCGGCGCCTGGAACTGGAAAAATTGATTGCCGCGGGCAAAGCCCGTATGGCCAATGATGGTTTTATCAGCAAGGCGCCGCCGGCGGTTGTGCAGGGACTGCGGGAACAATTATGCAAACAGGAATCGGAATTAACGGCCATTCAGCAGCGCCTGACGGAATTGACCGGCGCCTAGGTCTATCCGGACAGGCTGTTGGATAGAACATTGACTTTTTTGAAAGGATATATTGCTCATGCGTGATCAACGACTGGACCGTCTGGCGTCGGTATTGGTGGGTTATTCGACCGGAGTGAAATCCGGCCAATTATGCCGGATATCCGGCGAGGCCGTGGGATTGCCGCTCATGGAGGCCATTTACGAACAGGTGATTGCCGCCGGCGCGCACGCCTTTGTGAGTATTTCGTCCGACGCCATGGAAGAGGCATTTTTTCGTCTTGCTTCGCCGGCGCAGCTTGCTTATGTTTCGCCGCTGAGCCAGTTCATCATCGAAAAAATTGACGTATCCTTCGGCCTATGGGCCGATGAAAACACCAAAAGCATGACGAATGTCGATCCGAAAAAGCAGGCGGCGGCGGCCCAGGCGCGCAAGCCGATCAGTCAGCGGTTCCTGGAACGCGCCGCCAAGGGCGAATTGCAATGGGTCGGCACGCAATATCCCACGCAGGCCAGCGCCCAGGACGCGGAAATGTCGCTGCGCGAATACGAGAATTTCGTATTTCATGCCGGTTTGCTGCACCTGCCCGACCCCGTAGCGGAGTGGAAGCGAATCAGCGAACGGCAGCAGCGGTTGGCTGATTTTCTCAATTCGGCCCGCGAGGTACGGGTGATCGGCAGGGATACCGATCTGCGACTGGGCGTAGAGGGGCGAAAATGGATCAATTGCTGCGGCCACGAAAATTTTCCCGATGGCGAAGTCTTCACCGGTCCGGTGGAGGATGCGGTCGATGGAACGATTCGCTACAGCTTTCCCGCGGTACACCATGGCCGCGAATGTCATGATATTTCCCTGACATTCCGGGCGGGCAAAGTGGTTGCGGCGCGGGCGTCCAAGGGCGAGGATTTTCTTCTGGCCATGCTGGATCAGGACGCGGGCGCGCGGGTGCTGGGCGAATTTGCCATCGGCACGAATTTTTCCATTACGCAATATACTAAAAACACGCTTTTCGACGAAAAAATAGGCGGCACGTGTCATGCGGCGCTGGGCGCGGCGTATCCTGAAACCGGCGGGAAAAACCAGAGCGGCTTGCACTGGGACATGGTATGCGATTTGCGCCAACCCGGCTGCCGCCTAGAGGTGGACGGCCAGCCGATTCTGGACGCGGGCCGGTTTGCGGAACCCCAATGGCCAAACCCCGGCGCGCCGGGATAATGGGCCGTGGACAAATTTACCACACGGCGATTGATGCGTTTGGGATATAATAAGGACATGAAAATGAACCTGCGATTGTCAACCGTTTTTCTGGGACTGGGCGTTGCGACCTTACTGGCGGCGGGATGCCAACACCATTCCCGTACTCCTTCGCCGTCGCCGGCGATGCAATCAAAGGCATCTTCGGCAAAGGCTTTGTCCACGTCGGCGCCACGGGCGATGAACAAGGCCGCGACCGCACGACCAACCGTATTGCGGCCCGCGACAAAGTTTGTTCGCGTGAATAAACTCGCCGACGGATTGATTATCCAGGACATCAAAATCGGGGCTGGCGCCAGGCCGCGGCCGGGAAAGCAGGTGGTGGTCAATTACACCGGCTGGTTGCCCAACGGTAAGATATTCGACGCCACCCGTCTGCACGGCAACCAACCGTTCATGTTTGTTTATGATCGAGGCCAGGTAATTCCGGGATGGGACAAGGGACTCGCCGGGATGAGAGTTGGCGGCATACGTCAGCTTGTGATTCCCCCGAAACTGGCCTATGGCGCCCAAGGCGTTCCCCCGACCATTCCACCTCAAGCCACGCTTATCTTTCGCATTCACCTGCTGGCGATCATCAACAACACCGCCGGACCGGCCGGCGGGGAACAGGAACGTTAAAACCGGAGCGTACAAGATGAAAATTTTATTGGCCAACCCCCGGGGATTTTGCGCCGGCGTTAACATGGCGATTGAATGTGTCGAACGCGTGCTGCTGCTCAAGGGTTCGCCGATTTACGTATTTCACGAGATCGTACATAACCGGCACGTGGTGGAACGATTTACGCGGCAAGGCGTTATTTTTGTCAACTCCGTCGAAGAAGTGCCGCCGGGGGCGACTTTGGTATACAGTGCCCATGGCGTGTCGCCGGAAGTGCGCCAGCGGGCCGGAGAGCGAAATCTGCTCCAGGTGGACGCCACCTGCCCGCTGGTAACCAAAGTGCACAACGAGGCGATTCGTTATGCCCGGCAGAAGTTCACCATTGTATTGATCGGCCACGCCGATCACGACGAAGTCGTTGGTACGCTCGGTGAAGCGCCGGACGCGATTCGGATCGTCGAATGCGTCGCGGACGTGGACCGCCTGGAAATTCCGGACTCTCATCGCGTGGCCTATCTGACGCAAACCACGCTGAGCCTGGACGACGCGGCGAAAATCATCGCCGCGCTGAAGAAAAAATTTCCCCGCATTCAGGCCCCGCCCAAGGAAGATATCTGCTACGCCACCACCAACCGCCAGACCGCCGTGCAAAAACTGGCCGGGGAATGCGATCTGGTGCTTGTGGTGGGCAGCCGGAACAGTTCCAATTCCAAGCGCCTGGTGGAAATGGCGCGAAACCGCGGCACCCCGGCGTACCTGGTTGACGATGCTTCGCACCTCGACCACGGCTGGTTCGGTCAATCCCAGAATGTGCTCATTACGGCGGGCGCCTCGGCGCCGGAAGACCTGGTGCAGGAAATTGTGGACCTTCTCCAATCGCGATACGGGGCAAGCGTGGAATTGCGGCATGTCACGCCGGAAGACATGCACTTTGAATTGCCGCTGTCGTTACGAAAGCTCGAAGAGCGGTACCTGGCCGCCCCATGATCTCCGGGCGGCCGGGCCAACGGTCGGACCGCTTACGGTATGGACAGATGGGGCGCATATCGCCGATACATAAAGGGAGGGGATACTTTTTTCGCCTGGAGGGACAGGCCGCCGGCCGGTTATGAGGTTCGCTTGCGAGCGTTTCATGAATTTTCTTCGCCGCTTTAAGTATTTATCCTACTCGCTGGTTATTCTAAGCTTGGTGGGGTTCACCTACGCGACCAAAAATTACCCGCTGATGGCATTGGCTGTCGTGGCGACGGCCTTGAGCTGGTGGTTGGTTGAGACGGGCAAGGGCCCGCCCATCCCGCGCTGGCTCATCAACTGCGGGGTATTGCTGGCGGCTCTGATCCTGTTCTGGGAACTGGTGATTCAGGAGCAACCGAATATTCTGCTGGCCCTGAGTTATTTCATACTGGGGCTGATTCTTTGCAAACTCTTTGAGGTAAAAAGCAACCGCGATTACGGCCAGATTCTGATTCTAAGTCTGCTGCTGATGCTGGCGGCGGCAATTCTGACGGTATCGCCTGTTTTCGCATTCTTTCTGCTGGCGTACTTTGGCCTGGGACTTTATGTAAGCCTTATTTTTCACCTCCAATGCGAAACGCAGCGGGCGATGGCCCGGCACGCCGCGGCCGATCGGATGATGGGGCTGGCCAGCCAGCAGCCGGTGATTGCCCGTGATCTGCGAAGACTAAGTATTATCACCGGTGGATTTCTCTTTTTCTTCGCCTGCATGGTGTTCGTGCTGTTTCCCCGAACGGGCGTGGGGGGCATACTGGCCCGCTGGCGTATCGGCGGCGAACGGGTGGAAACGGGGTTTTCCAGTCGGGTAACGATGGGGCAAGTGGGGCGGCTGCGCCAAAGCAACACCATTGTGGCCACCGTGCGACTGGAGAAAAACGGGAAGAATATCGGTAGCGAAGGTTACCAGCCCTATTTCATGGGCAAAACGCTCAATATCTACAACCCGATCACCCACGAATGGAAGCGTTCGTCCCCCTCCTGGGAGTCGCAAGATCAAACTTTCCACCTGAAGAAAAAAACGCATGCCACGGCCCTGGTTCGCCCCACCGCGTACCAGCCCCGGAGCGTCATCACCCAATACTACAGCTTCCTGAATCCCGTGCGGAGCCGCACGCTTTTCACCATTGCGCCCGCTGTGTGGTTCAAGTGTGCCGGATTGAAACAGGTCTTCAGACGGAATGATGGGTCGCTGATGTGCCCTCCCCTGAATCACAAACCGCTGCACTACGAAGTAAGAAGCGCGGCTGTTTACAATCGCGCGTTGATCGGCCCGCGCCAACCACGGGTGTTTCCGGTTTCTTTCCGCTACCGACGTTCCCTTCCCGGGGGCAATTTCAGAATGATCCATTCGGCCACGATTCCGCGACGCGTCGCGGCGCTGGCGAAAAAGGTTGCCGGACGGATATTGAAGATTCGCCGCACGCCGTCCAACGCGGGAAAAGTCGATCTTGAACTGGCATCGCGCTTCTGCGATTACCTCCGCGCCAACTACCCTTATTCCTTTGACATGACACCGGTCAATCCGCGGATGGATCCGACGGAAGATTTCCTTCTTAACAAGAAGAAAATCGGGGGATATTGCGAGTATTTCGCATCCGCCATGATCATGTTCTGCCGCACTGTGGGCGTACCGGCACGCATGGTGATTGGTTATCATGGCGGTGATTACAACCCCATCGCGGGTTATTACGTGATCCGGCAGAAGTTCGCCCATGCGTGGGTGCAGGTCTATATTCCCGGACGCGGCTGGATGCAGTTCGATCCGTCCCCGGCTTCATCGCTGGCCGGCGTGGAGTCGCCCTTCACGTGGTACAGCGAGATTACCGGCTTTTTCCAATGGATACGGTTGCAATGGCTCCAGAGCATCATCGCGTTCAATTCCTCGATGCGCTCCAATGTTCTGCATACGACTTTGAAGGATGCCAAGACGTATGTAAAAAAAACGCTCGCCGCCGCCCGCCACTGGCTGGCAGTGATCCAGATGTTTTGGCGCAGCCGACAAATAAGTCCGCTGTCGCGCGGCGCTCTGATCGGTCTGCTTGTCGCACTGGCGGCATCCGCCTTCTGGATCGGTTCGCGCTGGCGAAAGAAACGACAAAGCGTGCTTGGGCAGGTGGTCCACGGCCTGGATCGAAAACTGCAGCGCCAATTGACACGCGATCTGGCGTTTTTCGATCGCCTCCTGCAGGTGCTCCAGCATGACGGCATCAGACGCGAGCCGAACCAGACCCCCCTTGAATATGTTCAACAGGTTGGCAGCCGTGCCGGAGAGCCGCTGCCGGAAGCGGAAGAGCTGGTGCGAATTTTTTACGAGATTCGTCTGGGAAGTCAGCCGGTGTCTCCCGGTCTGGGGCGGCAAATCAAGCGAAACCTGAGCGACCTGGAGAATAGGTTAAAAAAAAGACTTTTATTTCCCAAAAGACTCGCTTATGATTCTAAGGAGGCATCAGCAGGTTTTCGGAAATGAGCGATGATCAAAATTCTTCCGACAATCGAATCACCGGCGGATCTTAAGCATCTGTCGATGGAACAACTCTGTGCCCTGGCGCAGGAAATCCGCGAAACGATTGTGACGACGGTGAGCGCCAACGGCGGGCATCTGGCCCCGAATCTCGGAACCGTTGAAATCATTCTGGCTCTTCATCTGGTTTTCAACATGTCGCAGGATCGGCTGCTGTGGGATGTCGGCCACCAGTGTTATCCGCACAAACTGATCACGGGACGGTATAAACAATTCTCATCGCTGCGCAAGAGCGGCGGCATCTGCGGTTTCCCCGATCCGGCGGAAAGCCCCTATGATCTCTTCAGCGTGGGACACGCGGGAACAGCCATCAGCACGGCGGTGGGTATGGCCCGCGCCGACGCGCTTCTCCAACATGATACGCGGGTCGTGGCGCTGGTGGGCGACGCCTCGATCGTCAACGGCGTGGCGTTCGAGGGTCTGAACAACGCCGGAACGCTCCAGCGGCAATTGCTGGTTATTCTCAACGACAATTCCATGAGTATCAGCGAGCCACAGGGGGCGTTCGCCAATTACCTGGAACATCTGCGGGTGACCACCACCTACGACGAAGTTAAACGGCGCGTGCAGGATCTGCTGGACCGCATACCCTATGGGCAGAAGATTTCGGACATAGGTTTTCAGATCAAGCACGGCATCAAGAACGCCATCGCTCCGGGACACATTTTTGAAGACCTGGGATTGAAGTATTTCGGGCCGGTGGACGGGCATGATCTGCCCGGCCTCCTGGAGAAACTCAACGAGCTGAAAAATCTTCCCGCCCCCGCGGTCCTGCACATCAAGACCGTCAAGGGTAAGGGTTATGAATGGGCCTGCGGGGACCCGACCACATTCCACAGTCCCAAGCCGTTCAAAGTGGAGGGCTGCCGCGTCGTGATCAACCAGGGATCGGGCCGGTCGTGGACGTCGGCGTTCGCCGAAGCGATGATTCAGCTGTGCCGCAAACACTCTAACGTGGTGGGGATCACGGCGGCCATGCCCGATGGCACGGGGATGATCAAGCTCAAGCCGCTTTTTCCCGAACGATATTTCGACACGGGCATCTGCGAAGGTCACGCCACCGCGATGGCGGCTGGTATGACCAAGGCCGGATTGCGTCCGGTGGTTGCAATTTACAGCACATTTTTACAGCGGGCGTTTGACCAGATTTTTCAGGAAGTGTGCCTGCAAGGTCTGCCGGTGATCTTCTGTGTGGACCGGGCCGGTTTGGTCGGCGATGACGGAGCGGTACACCACGGCTTCTGCGACCTGGCGTTTTTGCGAAGTCAGCCGGGCATGGTCCTTATGGCGCCATCGGACGAACGCGAGCTTCATGCGGCGTTGGAATTCGCCATGACCCTGGATGCTCCGTGTGAAATACGCTATCCGCGGGACAATTGCCCGGCGCTGCCGCCGGGACCGGCTGTGGCGTGGTCGATGGACAGAACGGGCGGTGTTTCGCGCCGACTCAAAGAGGGACTGGACGCGACCATAGTCGCCTATGGCGCGCTGGCGGCGCAGGCGCTAAGTGCCGCCAATCTTTTGGAGAACGAGGATATCCATGTGGGAGTGGTGGACGCCCGGTTCTGCAAGCCATTGGACGGCGCCATGCTCGACGATCTTTTCGAGAAAGCGCAGCCGATCATCACCGTGGAAGATCACGCCGTTATCAATGGTTTTGGTACGGCTCTGCTGGAATATGCCCAACTGCACGGCCATGATGGACGGTTGCTCACGCGCGTCGGTATTCCCGATCGGTTTATCAAACATGCCGGCCGATCGGAACAGCTCAAGGAAATCGGTCTGGATCCAGCCGGCATCGCCGCGACTCTCCGCGACGCCCTCGCCCGCCGCCAACCGTTGGAAGTGGATGCACCGACGCAACCACGGCGCGGTGGCCGGCGCCCCATCGCCCGCCTGCGGCATTAACACTCGGAATGCTTTTCACCGCTGATAGCAATGAGTTTTTCCAGCACGCCGGACGCTTTGCCGGAATCGATTGCTTCCGCGGCGATGGGAATGCCGGCGCGAAGAGAATCCACCCGGCCGCCGGCCCAGAGCGCTGCGGCGCTGTTAAGAAGCGTCATGTCGCGCGGCGGGCCGGTCCGGCCTGTGAGAACCGATTGAATAAGGACGGCGGATTCCTCGGCGGAATTGACGCGGCATGGCTCCAATGATGATTCTTGCAAGCCGGCATCCTCCGGCGTGAATTGATAGATACGGGCCGTATGGCCGGAAAACTCGCCGATGCGGGTGGGACCGCTGATGGTAAGTTCACACAGATGACCATCCTGCGGGTCGGTTCCGCAAACAACCATGGCGCGAACGGTCCCCAGACGCATCAGCACGTGGAGGAATTGTTCCACCAGATTGGTGCGCGGCACGCCGGCGACCTGCCGGCGAACGCCGGCCGGGTTGGTCAGTGGTCCCATCAGGTTGAAAATAGTGGCGAATCCAAGCGATTGGCGAATCTGGGCCACCCGGGCCATGGCGGGATGATGTTGCGGGGCATAACAGAAACATAAGCCGGCCTCGCGCAGGCAACGCTGCTGAAAAGCGGTGTCGGCCTGCACGCCGACACCCAGGGCCTGCAGCACGTCGGCGCTGCCGCTGCGGCTGGTGATGGCCCGATTGCCGTGTTTGGCCACCGCAACCCCGCAGGCGGCGGCAATGATGGCGGCGGTGGTGGAAACATTGAAAAGCCGGGAACCTGTTCCGCCGGCGCCGCATGTGTCGATGGCGCCTTGCGGCGCTTCCACGGATACAACATGCCGGCGCATCGCGCGGGCGGCGCCGGTAAGTTCGTCGATGGTCGGTTTGCGGAAAGTCAAAAGGGCCGCGAACGCTCCGATCTGCGCCGGTTCGGCATGGCCCGACATAATCTGTTCGAACGCGAAGATGGCCTGCTGCTCGGAAAGAGTTTGGCCCGCGACCAGATGGGCGAGAATTTCTTTCATAAGGAACAACTCCCAGTCTTTCCACGCGCGCCGGATAGCACTGCGGGACGTCCTTTCAGGCCGCCATTGCCCTGATCCTTCAGCCGGGCGGGATCAACACATCCCGGAACACTCCTTGTTTACCCGCGGACCACACTCGCTCCCGCGGAGGCCCTGGCGACAAAAATCGAAGCCTGTTTTCCGGAGCGGCGGGGATATTCCGTTTTCTGCGCAGCGATCAGAGAATCAACCGCCCGCCGGGACACCATGATAATGATACAGCCGCCGAAACCGCCGCCGGTCAGGCGAGCGCCATAAACGCCGTCTACGGAACAGGCGATTTCCACCAGGGCGTCAAGTTCCGGGCAACTTACTCCGTAATCGTCGCGCAGACTTTGATGCGACCGGCACAATAGTCGGCCGCAAGTCAGCCAGTCCCGGCGGGACATACTCTCGGCGAACTCCAGCGTTCGCTGATTTTCGCTGATTACGTGCCTGGCCCGGCGAAAGACGGTTGGATCCATGTCCAGCCGCGTCTGTTCCAGCATGTCCGGTGTTACATCGCGCAGGGCCTTCACCGCCGGAAATTTCTTCCGCAGATGCGCCGCCGCAGCCTGGCACTGGTTCCGCCGTGTTTGATACTCCCCCCCCGTCAATTCATGCTTGACGTTGCTGTTGGCGATCACGAGGCACAATTCCGGATCATTCAGCGGCGTATAGCGGTGCGTTAAATCGCGACAATCCAGGAGCATGGCCTGGTCCGCTCGGGCCAATACACATATAAATTGATCCATAATCCCGCAGGGCAAACCGGCGTACCGCTGTTCCGCCCACTGGCAGGCCAGCGCCATCTCAACGGGATCCATCCGGCGGGCATTGGCGCGCAGCAGCGCCAGCGCGCCGGCCACCTCAAACGACGCACTGGAAGAGAGTCCCCCGCCCAGAGGCACATCGGTGGCCGCCAGCGCGTCGATGCCGCGCTCAATCAGGCCCCTGGTGCGAAGCGCCTCGGCCACGCCGCGGACGTACAGCGACCACGCCGGAGGATCCTTGCGAACGGGGCGATCGAAACTGAATTCTACCATCTCGTTGCGGGAGGCGCTGTACAGGCGAATAGTCCGATCTTCGCGCCGGCGGCAGAGAATGACGGTGGCGCGGTCAATCGCCATGGGCAATACGAAACCGTCGTTGTAATCGGTGTGTTCTCCGATGAGATTCACGCGGCCCGGGGCGCGGACTTCGATGAGCTTGTCGGAGAAGGAATCGCCGAAACGTCGAAGGAATTCGTCATAAAGTTCATACATATCCATATACTATCACGTAATCGGAACAATCGAACCCCAGAGAAAAACGGTTGTTTATGTTAGGGGCCGGCATGGCCGGAAGCAACGGCCGGTGGCGGGGCTTCCCGCTGCGAATCGTTGCCGGGACGGACAAGCCCTGTTAGGCTTTCCCTGAAAATGTATCGCGGCCGCGTGGCCTGGCGGTTTGCCCGGTAGTATATCCCCGATGAAAGTATCGTAGATCATCAGGCCGCAGCGGGGTTAAGCCGGACCCGCCACTGGAGGTTTTTGTGAATCAGCCGCTCCCTGTACCGCACGGGACGATTTCGCCCCGGACTCTTCTATACCAACCGGGAACGCATGTTCGAGTGACCCAGCAGATCGCGCAGCGGGCGCACGTATACGCGATTACGCTCACGGGCCGGATTCTCCGGCAGGAGCGGCAGGAAAGCGGAAGCTGGTTTGCCCGCAATAAGGCTGACCGGTTATGGCTGGACCGGTTGATCGTTGAAAAAGACGATGGAGAGAAAATCGTGCTGAATCTGGACGAATTTACGCACGTGGATGTTCTCAACGGCCCGCCGCCGATGGAAGGCGTTCCCCCCCTGGTCACGGCCGATCAGGATCGCGCCGGATCGTTGACGTAAACGGGAAGAACCAATCTTGACAGCGCGAACCTGGCTGGATTAAAATGCGTAGTGTTGTTATGGTGCGCCATCTTATTGCAATCTTTTTCATCGTGATGTCCGGGGCGGTTTTGGCGGGGTATTTGCCGCCGGCCGCCGCATCATCGGGGCGACACTTACACTCTTTCCATCTCGCCCGCTTTTCTCCGCAGGCCGCCCGGCCGGTGTTCCCCGTGAATTCGAACAGTCCCTCTCTCATGGATCAGCATGGTTGCTGCCTTTCCTGCGGTCAGCGATCCGGCACGTTCGACACATTCGAGGTGTGTTCGCCACGAAGTCTTCGTGATCACAAGCCCCATGGGCTTACGGTGTCGGCCAATCCGGCTTACACTCATCTCGAAGCGACGATTTATCGCTGGTTTCTCAGAATCCCTCTCCATCCTCCCTGGATGGCATCCTCTCTGCTTGCGTTGCATTGCGCCCTGACGATCTGATCCTTTCCGCTTCTTCTTGCGTTGTGTTGCGTTGCGCCCTGGCGATTCCGATCGTTTGCGGCGCGAGCCAGGCGCGTCCGCAGAATACCGCAAAAACCAAACAGATACATTTTATTGCCAGGGTGATTCCGATCCCGACGATGGCCAACCAAAGGGCGGCGGCGGGGCGACTCAAACACCTAAAGCCATACAGGATAGACCATTGCAAATGAATAAGATAGAGACAACGTCTCCGGCCCGGCGACTCGGGTGTGGCCATATTTTATGGCAGTCTGGCTGGCCGCAGAAAGTAGACGCGGCGTCCCGCCGCGTAAAAAGCGGTTGGAAGCCGCTTCCACCATGGTTTGCCACAAAATATGGCCACCCCCAACGACTCCGCTGGGCGGTGGTTTTAACGCTGCTGCTACCGGTGGGGTGCCAGTCCTACCACGGCAAGCCGCTAACGCCGGAAGCGGTGACGCAGACGCTAAAAACCCCTTCGTGGCGTGAACTTCGCGTCGCGGTGAAAAAAACAAGTTCCGAACAATTTCCGAAAACCATGCTTTCTCCGTCACAGGCAATCACACCGGAAAGAGCCGCGGTGTTGGCACTGATTCTGAATCCTTCGCTGCGGGCCATCCGCGCGGCGCACGGTGAAGCCTCCGCCCAACTTCTTCAGGCGGGCATTTTAACGAACCCCGTACTCACCAGCAGTTTGGGTTATGTAACCGGGGGCTTCCGCACGGGCACGTTTAATCCTTACGGAATTGGCGTTGCTTGGAGCATCCGGCAACTAATTGACCGCCAGGCGCGGATAAGTTCCGCACGCTACGGGCTTAAGGAGGTTGATCTGGAAGTCGCATGGCGGGAATGGCAGACTGCGGAAGCCGCCCGGCTCGCGGTCTACGCCATGGCTAAGGCAAAGGAGCAACTCAAGGAGGCGCTGGCGGCCCGGCAGCAGCTTGATAAGACCTATAAAATTGCGCAGCACGCCAATAGGCTGGGGCTGATCACCCTGTACAATTTGGGTATAGCGCTTACCGCCAGCCAGCGGGCGAAGGCCCTGGTTCTCACTTTCCGTCAACACTTTGAGCGTAGTCAATTGGAACTGGCGCGCGCCATGGGACTGGGACCGCAGACGGTATTTACCCTTAGCCCCAAAGTACGGCTGCCGACGGCGGTTCATCTGCCGGACGTGGTAAAGCTGGAACACAAGGTGGCAAATCGGCGTCTGGATTTGCTGGCGCTGCACATGGGTTATCAGAGCCAACAGGAGCAGCTGCGCGCCGCCGTGCTGCGGCAGTTTCCCAGTGTCAGCATCGGTTTTACGCAGAACAGCGACCCCAACAACGTACACTACACGAGCTTCGGCGTGAGCATCGATTTGCCGATATTTGACCGCAACCAGGGCCAGATCGCCTTGGCTAAGGCGACACGCCGAGCGCTTTACGACGATTACATAGCGCGGGTGTTTGCCGCACGCTCAGACATCGCCACGGCGGCGATGAACATCCGGTCGCTTCAGCGGCGGATACGCCAGGCGCAATTCGCGGTCGGCAAGTACAGGGAGTTGGTGAATCGGGATCTACAAGGCTTACGCATCCGGAGCGTCAACATCCAGGCCTACGCCGCCGCCATGGAGCAATTGGAACGGGAGCGGATTGGGCTGGTGCAATTGCAATATCGGCTCGCGCGGAATCTCATCGCCCTGGAGCTTTCGTCGGGCGACGCCTTTTTTGCGCAACATGGTAAGCCAAATAAGCCAACAACCACGGCTTCGAACAACAGTGGAGACGCACAATGAAACGTTTTATTTCTTTTATGATGATTGTTTTGGTACTGGTGGTGGGAATCGCCATCGGATTTGCGCTGGCGAAATGGGGGACCCCGTCAAGCGGGGGTAACGCCGGGGGCGTTGCGAGCGGCGTTACGACCGTTCTAACCACCCCTATTCGCCAAGGCAAAATTGCGCAGTCGATCACAGTTTATGGCGCGGTCGTGGCGAACCCCGTGTTGGAGAAGAGCCTTTCAGTGGCCTTTGAATCGCGCGTGGTAAGAGTATTCGTTGTCAAGGGTCAGAGAGTCTTGGCCAACCAACCCCTCCTGCGGATTCAGGCCAGCCCGGCGGAACGCCTTAAGCTGGCCGAGGCGAAAAACCATCTGAAAATCGCGACCATGCAACTGCGGTTGGCGAAAGCGGAACTCAAGCTCCGGTTGACCACACAGGCCGACCTTATCGCGGCCCGGGACGCCCTGATCACGGCTTCACTGCGGCTGGCCGCCATGCAGCGCCTGGGGATTGGAACTCTGGTGACGTTGCGGGCGCCGGAGGAAGCGGTGGTGGTGGATACACCCGTGGTTCCGGGCAAGCTCGAACCCCTCGGCACGGTGCTGATCAATTTATTGCCGGTAAACAAAATCCGGGTGGAATTATGGGTGCCGCCCACGAACGTGCGGCAACTGCGGCCGGGGCAAAATGTGGATATTGCGGTCGCCATACAAGGCGCTGAAATCCAGCAGCGGGGAACCGTCAGCATGATTACCGGCCAGGTCAATCCCGTCAGCGGATTGGTGAGCGTATATGTGACGCCGAATAAACCGGGCGGCCTGGTGATCGGCCAATACGCTTCGGGCAAACTTCACATCGCATCAAGCACCGGACTGATTGTTCCGCATTCAGCGGTTCTGCCAATCGGCGGCCAGGAAGACATGTATACCGTCAAGGACTCCCGCGCCGTTCTGCATCATGTGAAAATAGGACTGTCCAACCACCGGGAAGTTGAAGTTTCCGCGCCGGGCCTTCACGTCGGCGAACCGGTTGTGGTCGTGGGGAACGCGGAATTGGCCGACGGCATGCCTGTAAAGCAAGGGAACCAACCATGAGCTTCAATGAATGGATTCATAAGCATACACGCGCAGTGCTGTTCGTGATGGTGGCGCTGGCGCTGGCCGGCGGGGCAGCGGCTTTTATCCTTCCGGTGTCGTTATTTCCGAGGTCGAGTTGGCCGCGGGTGGAAGTGACCGTCAACTCCGGTTCCCGGACGGCGAAGATCATCGCCGTACAGGTCACCTATCCGATTGAAAAAGCCATGCGCGCTGTTTTGGGAGTACAGCGCGTCACCTCGACCACCAGTCGCGGCACCGCCGACATCTATGCGGATTTCGGCTGGGGCAAAAACATGGTTCAGGCGCTGGCGCTGGTGCAGTCGGCGGTGAACACCGTGCTGCCGTCGCTGCCGGCGGGAACCACCACCGTGATCCGGTTGCGCAATCCAAGTAATTACCAGATAATCAGCTACAGCCTCACTTCCAATACGGTTTCGCCGTCGCGATTGCGGCGAATCGCGCTGTTTCAGATCCGCCCGCTGCTGCTGGGGATCAGCGGCGTGGCCAAGGTCGGCGTGGAGGGTGGACGCACCCGCGAATACCACGTTATCATTAATCCCGCAAAGCTCGCGGCGTTTAAACTGGACATCAATGATGTGACCCGCGCCGTCGCGGCCAACAACATCTTCAAAACCTCCGGAAAAATGGAGGATCACGATAAACTCTACTTCGTGGTAACCGATTCACGGTTTCACAACGTGCGGCAAATCGGCCGAATTGTAGTCAAGACCGGTGGCAACGGCGTTGTGCATTTGCGGGATGTGGCCCGCATAGAGTCGTCCTTCGCTCCGGTCTGGACACGCGCCACGGCAAACGGTAAACCCGCCGTCCTGATCGACGTTTATCAGCAACCGGACGGCAACACCGTTCAAATCATCAGTCAAACCCGCGCGGAAATGAAGAAGATCAAGAGCAAATTGCCCGCGGGCGTGGCGGTTAACCTCTGGTACAATCAAGGCCACGTCCTGATGGAATCGGCGGTGAGTGTCCGTGATGCGGTGATCGTGGGCATGGTGATGGCGGTGGTGGTGCTGCTGGTCTTCCTGCGCAACTGGAAAACCACCTTCATGGCCGCCCTGGTTGTTCCCGCCGCGCTGGCCACGACGGTGCTGATGCTGTATGTGCTGAATATGAGTTTTAACATCATGACGCTGGGGGGTATGGCCGCGGCCGTCGGTCTGATTATCGATGACGCAATTGTGATGATTGAACACATCATCCGCCGGGTCGGTGAAAAGGGCGGGAACTACAGGGAAAAAATCATCCACGCCAGCGCCGAATTTACCAGTCCGCTGGCTGGTTCTTCGGCTTCCACCATTATCATCTTCGCGCCATTGGCGTTCTGGTCGGGATTGGTGGGCGAATTTTTCAAGGCCCTGTCGTTTACCATGGCGGCGGCATTGCTGGCTTCATTCCTCCTATCCTGGCTGGTGGTGCCGGTGTTGGCGGTCCGCATGATAGGCGAGAAGGACGCCGTGCCGCACGAGCCGGGGTGGTTAACACGCCGTGCGCATGCAGGCTATGAGTGGGTCGCGAGCCGTCTTATTTCCCGGCCGGCCCTGGTGCTCCTGATTGTCGTTCCGGTGCTGGCGATCGGTTACCTGGCATACCAGAATGTCGGCAGCGGTTTTATGCCCGAGATGGATGAGGGCGGCTTCAGTATGTTTTACATAGCGCCATCCGGTGGTTCGTTGACGGAAACCGATCGCCTGCTGCGGCAAGTCGGTAAAATTCTGCGGGCGAACCCATACGTGGCAACCTACTCCCGACGCACCGGAATGCAGTTGGGCGGCAGTCTGACCGAATCCTACGCGGGCGACTATTATGTTCAGCTCAAGCCCTTTCCCCGCCCACCCATACAACAGGTCATGGATAAGATCGCCAAGGAGATCCACCACAGCGTACCGAGTCTGTACATTGACCCCGAACAACTCATGCAGGACCAGATCGGCGATCTGACGGCCGTGCCGCAGCCGATCCGGGTGGAAATTTTTTCCGACCATCAAAGCGTGTTGGATCGTGCGGCCCACAAGGTGCTTGCTGCCATTGAGAAGGTCAACGGCGTGGCCGACGCGCGCAGCGGCGTGGTTGTGGCGGGCGATTCGCTGTACGTCAAAGTCAATTCCGTCGCGGCCGGTATTCACGGCATGACCCCGAAACAGATATCCCGCTTCGTCCATGAATATGTTTATGGGGTCGTTGCCACTACCATTCGGCGCGGGCCGCAAATGATCGGGGTAAGGGTCTGGGCCCCTAGGGACATGCGCCGGACTCTGGCCGAACTGAGAAACCTGCGGCTTCGTTCACCGGATGGACGCCAATTTCGCCTCAGCAGTGTCGCGCAAGTTCAAATCCGGACCGGCGAGCAGGAAATCGATCACATCAACCTCAAACGGATGATCGCGGTAACGGCGCGAATCCATGGTCGGGACATGGGCTCGACGATGGTGGATGTTAAGAAAGTCTTGAATCGGCCGGGCATGTTTCCGAAGGGTGTGTATTACCGGCTCGGCGGGTTGTATCGCCAGCAGCAGATCGCCTTTCGGGGGTTGGTGGTGGTGATGCTCGGCGGCGTGTTGCTGGTGTTTTTATTGCTTCTGTTCTTGTATGAAAGCTTTGGAGCCGCGATTGTCATGATGGTCATTCCGCTGCTGGCGCTGGCGTGCGTTTTTGTTGGGTTATGGATTACCCATACGCAACTCAATATTTCCTCAATGATGGGGATGACCATGGTGGTTGGCATTGTGACCGAAGTGACCATCTTCTACTACTCGGAATACCACGAACTGCGCGACCATGAACACGGCGCCAAACGTCTGATCCAGGCGGGCAAGAACCGCATGCGACCGATAGCCATGACCACCATCGCCGCCATCCTTGCTCTTCTGCCGCTGGCGCTGGTAATAAGCCCCGGCGCGGCGATGCAGCAGCCGTTGGCGATAGCAATCATCAGTGGACTGGTGGTGCAAATGCCGCTGACGTTGTTGCTGCTGCCGGTGCTGCTGGGATTCCTTCACGAGGGAGGAGATGTTTTACCGGAAATATAAAGTTGGGGGGTAACCGTTCACGGCGGCGCGGAAAACGGCCGCGGGTTGCCATCCCGATGGCTATCGGGACTGCGTGGCTGGGGCGGCGCGGTGATTGGCGGTCCCGGCGCGCCGGGAAAACCCGTGCCTCTCGGGACGTACGCGGAAAACATCCGCTGCGTGAACGGTTACTATCAAAAGATCAGGCTTCCGCTGCGGCGGCGCATCGTCCCTGAAACACAGCTTGAGTATAATGGCATGTATGCCGGCGTTTTTCTTCTGCTGCAAGCCAAAACAGATGAAATCCGCAATGCGCAAAACTATGTCTTGGCGCTGCAGCGCTATTGGATCGCCCGCGCGGAGCTTACCGAAGCACTTGACGGCGAATGGCCGGGACCCGGTGGGCAATCTCTCCGGCCCACCTCCGCGGCCAGGCCGCCGGCCCATACGCCCAGGCCATTGAGATCACGCTAAAATCAAGTGAAAGGAAACATGCCATGTTTGAACGGTTTCTAAAAGTCGTCTCCGGATGGCGCACGGGCAACGCCTGTGAACAGGATTCCGATGGTTTTCAGAATGTGCGGCGGCGGACCGCACCGGCAATCCCGCTTGTCGGGATTCGGGACCGAATGGGTTTTGGTGGCGCTGCCGGGGATACCACGCCGTCTGCGACAACCAACGTAACACGCCGTGATGTACTTGCTTCCAGCGCCCTGGCGATCGCCGGCGGCGCGTTGGCCGTGCCGCAGCGGGCACTGGCGAGTGGTTCCGGAATCGCCGGGACGCCATCATCCCGAAAACTCCCGGGGCGCGAATCAAAACTTCGCCGCGCGTTGGAGGGGCATCCCTTGCCGCCGGGATTGCCCGGGCGCGACTATCTGCCGGTGGAGGCGCCCAACTCCGGCAAAATTCCCTTCCAAATTGTCGATGGCGTCAAGGTATTTCATCTGGTGGCGATGGAGGTGTGGAACGAATTTGTGCCGGGGCTTAAGGCCCTCTGCCGGGGTTACAACGGCATGGTTCACCCGGTGCTGGAGGCCATGGAAGGCGAACGGGTACGTATGTACGTAACCAACCGTCTGCCGGAGGCCACTACGGTTCACTGGCACGGTCTGTACGTGCCCAACGGTATGGATGGCGTGGGCGGTTTGACGCAGGCGCCGATTCCCCCCGGAGAAACATTCAAGTACGAATTCAACCTGGTGGAACACGGCACGAAAATGTTTCACGCGCACTACGATGAGATGACTCCGATCGCTCTGGGCTTGACCGGGCTGTTTGTGATTCACCCGCGCCGCCCCCAACGGCGCGTCGATCGCGATTTCGCCATCATGCTTCATGAATGGCGGATTGCGCCGGGCGCCTACCGTCCCGATCCGCTGGCCATGACCGATTTCAACGTGTTCACCATGAATGCCAAATCATTTCCGGCGACCCATCCGCTGGTAGCGCGCACGGGTCAGCGGGTGCGCATCCGCCTGGGCAATCTCGGGCCGATGGATCATCATCAGATCCATCTGCACAATTATTCATTTAATATTGTTGCCACCGATGGCGGCGATATTCCGGAATCGGCCTGGCAGCGGGAAACCACCGTTCTGGTTCCGGTGGGAACAACCCAAACCATCGAATTTCCCGCCACCAACCCCGGCGACTGGGCCATGCACTGCCACATGACCCATCACCTGATGACGCAGATGGGGCGCCATTTCGGCAACATGATCGGCGTAAAACCGGGCGACCTGGGCCGCCAGGTGCGGCGCCTGCTGCCGGATTACATGACCATGGGGCAAAACGGCATGACGGGCATGATGCGGATGCCCAGCCTGCCGAATTCGCAGCCGATGGCCGGCGGCAAGGGACCTTATGGGGTTATCGACATGAGCGGAATGTTCACCATCCTTAAGGTGCGCGACGGCATCAAGACTTATGAGGATCCAGGCTGGTATTCGCCGCCGCCAGGTACGCGGGCCGATGTGGCCTCCCACCGGGACCTGCGGCGCGACGGCGTAAACCCCCATGTGGTTCCTGCCGTGATTGCCGGCCCGAGTTCTCCCGCCGCCGCCGAAGCGTAAGGAAGCGCATCCGTTATAGGGCAATCCGGGATGTTTCCGCGAATATGACTGAATCATTTCCATCTGAATCCGGCTCGCCGGGCGGGTCATCGGCACGGCCGGTCAATCGCCTTGCCGCCAGCCGCAGTCCGTACCTGCTCCAGCATGCCCATAATCCCGTCGACTGGTGGCCGTGGTGCGACGAGGCCCTGGAATCCGCCCGCCGACTGAACAAGCCGATTTTTCTTTCCGTCGGCTACTCGGCCTGCCACTGGTGCCATGTCATGGAGCGCGAGGTTTTTGAAAACCCATCCATCGCCGAGCTGATGAATCGAAACTTCATCAATATCAAAGTCGACCGCGAAGAGCATCCGGATATAGACGAAATTTACATGCTGGCGACCCAACTTTTAACCGGTTCCGGCGGTTGGCCCATGAACGTCTGGCTCACACCCGATCTGGTCCCCTTTTACGCCGGCACATATTTCCCACCGGAAGATATGCCCGGCCAGGCCGGTTTTCCGCGCGTATTGTTCGCCCTGGCGGAAGCTTACCAATCGCGGCGGAGAGAGATTGATGAGCAGGCGCGGCGCGTTGCCGCCGGTATTATCGAGCAAGTCCGCCAAACCCATCTCTCCCCGGGGCGCAGGGACGCCGCCGCCTGGATTTCCGCCGCCTTGCGGCACGATAGCAACCGTTTTGATGGCGAATGGGGTGGCTTTCGCGGCGCTCCTAAATTCCCTCCTCATCAGACCCTGCTGTTCTGGCTGTTGCTTCTGGAACATCCGGATTCTGATTCCTGGGCCACCGATCCAGGTGACGCGACAGATCAAAAAAATCAAACCCGCCAAATGCTCGCCGTTACGCTTGAACGAATGGCCCGCGGCGGTATTTTCGATCAACTTGCCGGCGGCTTCGCTCGTTACAGCACCGATACGCATTGGCTGGTCCCCCATTTTGAAAAAATGCTTTACGACAACGCCCAGCTCGCACCCATCTACATCCGTGCCGGACAGCTCTTTTCCAATGATTTCTGGACGCGCACCGGCCGCCGCACGCTGGACTTCTGGCTGGAGTCCATGATGTCGGAGGCGGGTCTTTTTCACAGCAGCCTCGATGCTGACAGCGAAGGCCGGGAAGGCGGATTTTATGTCTGGTCCCCGGACGAGATTGACCGGGTTTGCGACAACGATCTTGATCGCACGCTGCTGACGCTCTATTTTGGCTTCTCGCCACGGGGCAACTACCAGGGCGCCAATGTACTTTCCATTGTTCAAGACGCCGAACCAATAGCCCTACGCCTGAACCGGGAGCCGCGCGCCGTCGTTGAGCGCATACAAGTTCTTTCCAACCGAATGCTGGCGATGCGAAACCGACGCCATGCGCCGGCGATCGATGATAAAATTCTCGCCGGCTGGAATGGTTTGATGGTTTCCGCCCTGGCGCAAGCAGCCGCGGCACTGGGTGATCCGAAGTATCTGCAAGCCGCGATCAAAGCCATCGAGGCACTTTTTTTCATTCATCGCGATCCGCACGGCGTCTGGCTGCATGTCAGTCGCGACGCAACGCCCGCTGCCATTGCCGCCTATCTGGAAGACTACGCTTTCGTTCTCCAAGGTGTGCTCGATCTGGCCGAGGCGCTCGCTGCACCCGTTTTTGGCAAATCCGAGGCCGCCCACTGGTGGTTGATCGAAGCACGGGTCCTGGCCGACGACATGATCGCCACTTTTTATGATCCCATTGACGGTGGATTTTTCGCCACTGGCGCTTCGCACTCGCGTCTCCTGGTCCGGCTCAAGCCCGCCGCCGACAAAGCCATTCCTTCATCCAATGCGGTGGCGGTCCGTTCCCTTTTACGCCTGGCCCGGAAATACCCGGAGAAAAAATATCGTCAGCTCGCGCTGGAGACCATAGAATCGTTTGCGGGCATGATCGAGCGATACCCCGCCATGTTTCCAACTATGCTGGCGGCGCTTGTGGAAAATCGCGGACGAATGGACGTTCCGTCCGAAACGCCCGCATCGCCACCCGCAACAGACAGTGCGAACATGCTTCCCCATGAAAATATTGAATTTCCGGTAGCGAACCCGGCCAAGCCGGTAAAATTAACAGGCCCGCCTCCCGACTCCGCTCCAACCGCTACGTTCACCCGGACTATTGCTGCTCGAAAGGAGGCCGGCATCTTCACGATTAACGGTCCTTCCCGCTGCCGGTTGCGTCCTGGTGAGGAATTTTCATTGGCTCTGCGCCTGGGCATCGCCCCGGACTATTACATAGAGGCGCCGGCCACCGCCGACGGCGTCCGGCCCGTCATGCGCTGGAGCATGGAGACGGCGGCGCCGGTGAAAATATCCGGTGTGGAAACGCCTCTTCCCGCGCCTCTTACCGACATTCCCCACCAGCCCCTTGGTTATCGCAACCTGCTTTCCGTTACACTGCGACTGACGCTTCTTTCCCCTTTGGCCGCCGGTCAATATCCGGCTCAGATCATCTTGCGCGCTGCGCCTTGCACCCTCGGATGCTGCCTGCCGGAACAAAGTGCCGCCTTTTTTTTGATGATTGAGGTTGTGATTGAAAAAATCTTGGGAAAAACAACCGGCCAGCCGATATAAATTACCACGTTCGCAGTTTATTCAAGGCGCTCACATGAATCGCAGGAAACTTCTGTTTTTCCTCCAATCGCTTCCGCCCCACCGGCCAACACCACCCCCGCCTGCCGGCAGGGAAAAAACAGGCGGGAACTCGCCCGCGGCGACGAATCTGGCACGGTCCCGGATCCGTGCGCAGCGGCTTTTCTATGACGAATTGGTTCGGCGGATGAAAAACGCCCACAACATCGCCATCCGTAAATGGCGTAAGAGCATGACGGGAGTCGCCTACGAGCTGCGCTACAGCAATGGTCGGATGAAGCGTATGGTTTCGGCTCCTCGTCCGCGCTCGCCGGTCAGCGCGTGTATCTTTCTTCACGAAGTGGGTCATCACGCCATAGGGTTTCGCAAATTTCGACCGCGTTGCCTGGAGGAATACCACGTCTGGCAGTGGGCTTTCGCCCAGATGCGCCGGTACGGAATTCCCATCAACCAGCGCGTCCTGCGGCACTATCGACGCAGCATGTACCATTACGTGCGCCTCGCCCGACGGCGCGGCCTTCGTCTGCTCCCGCCGATTCTCGGAGAGTTTCAATCTTGGCCGGGGTGAGTGCTTTCAACGCGCACCGCCCATGCCGGTGTTCGAAGATAAGTATCAATGCGGGAATCCCGCTTACGCCTCGGACGGAACTTTCGAGAACGGCGCCATATTTCGTTCGCCCGCGATTGGTTCACCCGGCGCGCCGGCCGCCCGGCATTGCAGATGGGGCAGGGGGAATTGCCGGGCGAATTCGGCGACCTCGCCGCGAATTTTATTGAGCGCCGCGGCCTGGCCGCCGCTGGAGGCGCCGCGATCCAGCCATGCGGCGACATTTTTCATCTCCGGCTCCCGCAGGCCGCGGGTCGTCAGCGCCGGCGTTCCCAGGCGTATGCCCGAAGTCTCCAGTGGCTTACGCGTATCAAATGGGATCATATTTTTGTTTACAATAATACCGGCTGTCTGCAGCCACGATTCCACCGCCGCGCCGGTCAGGTTCGGGTCCTTGGCCCGCAGGTCGATGAGCATCAGATGGTTGTCCGTGCCGCCGGAAACCAGCCGGTAACCGCGCCGTTGCAATTCTTCCGCCAGTGCCTGGGCATTGCCCAGAATCTGCCGCGCATAGACTTTGAATTCCGGTTGCAGCGCCTCGCCGAACGCCGCCGCCTTGGCGGCGATGATGTGCATCAGCGGCCCCCCTTGCAGGCCGGGAAACACCGCCGAATCGAGTTTCTTCGCCCATTCGGCCCCGCACATCGCCAGGCCCGAACGCGGGCCGCGCAGCGTCTTGTGCGTGGTGGTGGTTATAAATTCCGCGTGCGGAATCGGCGAAGGATGCAGACCCGTCGCCACCAGGCCCGCAAAATGCGCGATATCCGCCATCTGCACGGCGCCGACTTCATGCGCAATCTCGGCGAACGCGGTGAAGTCCCAAATCCGCGGATAGGCGCTGGCGCCGGTGATGATAAGTTTGGGCTTGATCTCGCGGGCCAGGCGGCGCACTTCGGCCATGTCGATGCGTTCCGTTTTTGGATCCACTCTGTAATGGAAGGCCTGGAACCACTTGCCCGAGAGGTTGACGGACTTGCCGTGGGTCAAATGCCCGCCGTGATCCAGGTGCAATCCCAGGATTGGATCGCCGGGTTGCAACACCGCCAGAAACACCGCCTGGTTGGCCTGCGATCCGGAGTGCGGCTGCACATTCACATGCGCGCAGCCAAATAGCTTTTTGGCGCGGTCGCGGGCCAGGTTCTCCACCACGTCCACGAATTGGCACCCCCCGTAGTAGCGCTTACCCGGATAACCTTCCGCATATTTGTTCGTCAGCGGCGTGGCCGCCGCCGCGAGCACCGCCGGGGAGACGTGATTCTCGCTGGCAATAAGCTCCAGCGTTGATTCCTGGCGTTCCTGTTCATCACAAAGAGCCTGCCAGAGCGCCGGATCCGTCTGTTGAATGGGGTTCATCATTTGCCTCGCCGGTTGGCAACTTCCGCCGCCGCAGCCGAAGTTCATGTACGGATTATATACTCCGACCGGCCCGTTTGAACACCAGATCAGTCTGTGAACGGTTGCTGTCGCTCATCGTCGGATCGTCATAGAATCTTCTCCCGTAAGAAGAGGTTTTCATGCGAATGTTGCTGACTGGGCAGGTGGGGTTGGACCGCCAGGCGTATCTGGATGAAGTGGAGGCGATCGCCCGGGCCGCCGGCGAGAAGCTCAAAGTGTTTCATGTCGGGCAGATGATGTACCGCGAAGCGCGGGACGTGCAGCCCGACCGGATTCTGGACTTACCGCTCTGGCGGCTCAACAGCCTGCGGCGGGCGGTGTTCCGGGACATTCTGGCCGAACTGCCCGGGCATCCGAATGTGATCGTCAATTCACATGCGACCTTTCGCTGGAAGCAGGGTTTATTTGCGGCGTTTGACTTCGACCAGCTGGCCCAATTCCGCGCGGATATTTATGTAACTCTTCTGGATAATGTACAGACCGTGCACCAACGGTTGATTCGAGACCACAACGTGGAACATTCGCTCAAAGACCTGATGGTGTGGCGCGAAGAGGAAATTCTGGCCACCGAAATTCTGGCCAGGGCCGATCCCGGTCATCCGGGAGAGTTTTATGTACTGGCGCGCGGCCGGCACAAAAGTACGGCCATGACGCTATTCCGCCTGCTTTTGCGCCCCCGGATGCGCAAAGTTTATCCGAGCTTTCCCATGAGCCATGTGCTGGATCTGCCGCGGACGCAGAACGAAATCGACGAATTTCGTCGCCGCATGGCCGGGAGTTTCATCACTTTCGATCCCGGCGACGTGGATGAAAAGACTCTCCACGCCCGAGCCGTGGCGGCGGCGGCCGAGGGGCGGCAGACGATTTCCATTTCGCCGGATGATACCCACCCGCCCTTACGCACGGCGGAGATCATTTCCATTGGAGGCGACATCGACGGCCAGATTTGCGCCCGCGATTTCATGATGGTGCGCCAAAGCGACATGATCATATCGTATATTCCCCAATTACCCGGCGGCCGGCCGGGTCTTTCCAGCGGCGTGGAGCGCGAGCTTCAGCATGCCCACGACCATGCGCGGGAAGTCTACGTGATCTGGCGGTCGAAAGCCGCGCCGAGTCCATTCATCACGCAGGCGGCGAGCAGGCTCTTTGGGAGTGTGGACGAGGCGATGGAATATTTCGCCGCCCGGGGGTATCTGGTCGCGCACAATCTGTTTGATAAGGTATGACTCCTTGCCAGTCGGCGCCATCCCGTGCTACATTCAACCGGCCGGCGACGCGAGCCGCCGCGACCGGCGGCCGGCGTTTTTCGCATAAAAACGGATTGGAAGCCAACCATGTATGAAATGATCCAACAGGTCCACGCGCGGGAGATACTCGATTCCCGCGGCAACCCCACCATCGAAGTGGATGTGATTCTAAGCGACGGAACCCTTGGCCGGGCCGCCGTCCCCAGCGGCGCTTCAACCGGCGAAAACGAAGCCGTGGAACTGCGCGATGGCGACGCCAAGCGGTACGGCGGCAAAGGCACGCTCCAGGCGGTCCAGAACGTGAATACCAAAATTGCTCCGGAACTCATAGAACTCGATCCGCGCAACCAGGAACATATCGACCGATTGATGATTGAACTCGACTCCACGCCCAACAAAAGCAAACTGGGCGCCAACGCCATCCTCGGCGTATCCCTGGCCGTGGCCAAAGCCGCCGCCGCCGCCAGCTCCCTGCCGCTGTATCGCTATCTCGGCGGGACTTCAGCCAAGGTGTTACCCGTGCCGATGATGAATATTCTCAACGGCGGCAAACATGCCGACAACAACGTCGACTTTCAGGAATTCATGATCCAGCCGTGGGGGGCTCTCAATTTCGCGCACGCTTTACGCATGGGCGCGGAAGTTTATCAGAGTCTGAAAAGGGTGCTGCACAAAAAAGGGCTTAGCTCTGCCGTCGGCGATGAAGGCGGCTTTGCGCCGAGTCTCCAGTCCAACGACCAGGCCCTGGAAGTAATCGCCGAAGCCGTCAAAGCCGCCGGTTACAAGCTCGGTAAGGATATTTTCATCGCCGTGGATCCCGCCGCCAGCGAGCTTTGGGATCACGAAAAGAAAAAATACAAACTCTTCAAAAGCGACCCCGGAACTCTCATGACCGCCGATGATATGATCGGCATCTGGTCGAAATGGGTGGAAAAATATCCCATTCGATCGCTGGAAGATGGCTTGGCCGAAGGCGATTGGGATGGCTGGAAGAAGCTTACCGAGCGGCTGGGCGGCGGAATTCAACTTGTCGGCGACGATATTTTCGTGACCAATACCACTTTTCTGGAAAAGGGAATCCGCCTGGGCGTTGCCAACAGCATCCTGGTGAAAGTGAACCAGATCGGTACGCTCACCGAGACCCTGCAAGCCGTCCAACTGGCCATGCGCAACGGTTACAGCGCGGTGATCAGCCACCGCAGCGGCGAAACGGAAGACGCCACCATCGCCGACATCGCCGTGGCCGCCAACTGCGGCCAGATAAAAACCGGCGCGCCGGCACGTTCCGATCGCGTGTCCAAGTACAATCAGCTGCTGCGCATTGAAGAGGAACTTGGCGAACAGGCGGTGTATGGCGCCAAATTCTGGAACAAGGGATAAACGACTCCATGAACTGTCCCGATAACCGGCGGGAAAGATCGGACTTAAATCTTCAATGAGTTGACCGGCATGGCTGTTTACCGCATAGAGGTTCACCCGCGCCATTCCTCGGACGATCCCACCGGGTCCGCCGTATTGGCGGAAATCCGCCAGCTGGGGATGGCTCAGGTGCACGCGGTCCGCACCGCCCGTATTTTTCTACTCCAGTCGCCGCCCGCGGCGCTGGGGGAAGACCAGGTCCGCCGCATCGCTCATGAATTGCTGGCCGATCCGGTCACCGAACGGCCCGTGCTTGGCCATGAAGCGCCGGGTTCGGGCCGGTTGATTGAGGTTCACCTCAAGCCCGGTGTAATGGATCCGGTGGCCGCGAGCACGGAAATGGCCATCGGCGATCTGCTGGACCTGCCCGCGGCGGGCAGAGAACCGGTTGTGCAGGTGCGCACGGGGCGCCAGTACGTTCTTGCCGGCCACCTGACGGCTGACGCCGCCGCATTGATCGCCCGGCGCCTGCTCGCCAACGAGAGCATCGAACAAGTATATTTTGAACCTTTGGTTCCGAATGAATTTCCGCATGGCCGGTCCCGCGAATTCCGCCGCGTGGAAGTGCCCATTCGCGCTCTTTCACCGGAAGAACTTCAATCTCTCTCCCGGCGGGGGCATTTGTTTCTCGATCTGGCGGAAATGCAGACCATCCAGAACTATTTTCGCTCTCTGGATCGCGATCCATCCGATGCCGAACTCGAAACGCTCGCCCAGAGCTGGAGTGAACACTGCGTGCATAAAACGCTTAAGGCCCGTATTGAGTTTACGCACCATCCGGCGGCTGGCGGCGCCGGCGACCACCACGAACATCATGCGCCGGGCGACACGGTGCAGATCATCGAAAACTTAGTCCAATCCACCATTTTTCGCGCCACCAGCGAATTGGCCCGCCCCTGGACGCTTAGCGTGTTCCGGGATAATGCCGGAGTCATGGCCTTCGATGACCAATACGCCGTCTGCATGAAGGTGGAAACGCACAACCGTCCCTCCGCCATCGAACCTTACGGAGGGGCGGCAACCGGCATCGGCGGATGCATCCGCGATGTTTTGGGAACCGGTGGAGGCGCCCGGCCCATCGCCTGCACCGATATATTCTGTTTCGCCGACCCGCAAACGCCCGGCGAGCAACTTCCCGCCGGCGTTATTCATCCTCGTCGCACCGCCCAGCGCGTGGTGGCCGGGGTCCGAGATTACGGCAACCGCATGGGCATTCCCACCGTCAATGGCGCGATCTATTTCGATCAGCGTTATATCGGAAATCCACTGGTATTCTGCGGAACGCTGGGCATTCTCCCGCGCCATCTGGCCGCCAAGGGAGCGGCCCAGCCGGGCGATCATATTATTCTCATCGGCGGTCGCACGGGTCGCGATGGCATTCACGGCGCGACATTCTCCAGCAACGTGGTAACCGATAAGCATGGAGACGAATTCAGCCATGCGGTACAGATAGGCAATGCCATCACGCAGAAGAAAATGCTCGACGTGCTTCTTCAGGCCCGTGATTGTTCCGGTGGGCCGCTGTACCACGCCATCACCGACTGCGGCGCCGGCGGGCTTTCCAGCGCGGTGGGGGAAATGGGCGAAAAAACCGGCGCCATGGTGGAACTGGATCGTGTACCGCTGAAATACCAGGGGCTTGATTACGCCGAAATCTGGATCAGCGAAGCGCAGGAGCGCATGGTGCTGGCCGTGGCGCCGCGGAATGTTGCGCTGTTGCTGGAATTGGCTGCTGCCGAAGATGTTGAAGCAACGGATATTGGCGTATTCGACGGTTCGGGCCGGTTGACTTTGCATTATCAGGGGCACGCGGTGGCCGTTCTGGACATGAATTTCATTCATGGCGGATTGCCGCGCCCCACGCGTAAAGCCGTGTGGCAGGAGCCGGTCCTGGCCGAAGCGCGCCGCGCCGAGATTAGTCCGCCGCGCGATTACGCCGCCACCTTGACATCCTTGCTGGCCACGCCCACCATCGCCAGCAAGCATTGGATCATCCGCCAATACGATCATGAAGTACAGGCCGCGACGGTACTTAAGCCCCTCGTGGGGCCGGACGGCGATGGTCCCGGCGATGCCGCGGTACTTTGTCCTGTTCCCGGGAGCCGGCGCGGGTTGGCGCTGGCCGTCGGATGCCAACCCCGTTTCGGCGACATTGACCCCTACCAGATGGCGCTCAACGGCATAGATGAAGCCATTCGCAACGTTGTCTGCGTGGGAGGCGATCCGGCCCGCACCGCATTGCTGGATAATTTTTGCTGGCCCAAATGCTCGGATCCGATGCACCTGGGCGCGTTGGTTCTCGCCTGCCAGGCGTGTTATGACGGCGCTAAAGCCTTTGGTACGCCGTTTATTTCCGGCAAAGATTCCCTTTCCAATGAATTCATCGCCGAAAACGGCCGCCGAATCTGTATTCCCTACACCCTGTTGATCAGCGCGCTGAGCATTGTGCCCGATGTTTCGCGATGTGTTACCATGGACGCCAAGCAAGCCGGCGATCACCTGCTGATCGTCGGCAATACCGCACGGGATATGGGCGGCTCGTATTACTGGGCGCTGCAGGGGCATTTGGGGCGCTGTGTTCCGAAAGTGAATCTCGCGACGGCTCCGCGGGTGCATGGCATTGTCGCCGGGCTTATCCACCAGGGGCTTGTCCGCGGCGCCCATGACCTTTCCGAAGGCGGTCTGGCGGTAGCGTTGGCGGAAACGCTTTTTGCGGGCCGCTTGGGCGCCCGGGTGGATCTGGCCGCCGTTCCCTGCTCGCAAGACGCCGACGCCGATGATGTACTGCTGTTCTCGGAATCGCCCACGCGTTATCTGCTGGAAGTCAGCGCCGAACATTTCGACGCCGTAGTCCGTTCTCTGCGCGGGCTGTGTTTTGGCGTCCTGGGCCGGATCACCGAACAACCCAATCTGGTCATCCGTTCCGCCCATGCCGGTCATTTAATGGATGAACCCGTCGAAAATTTCCGCCGCGCCTGGCGCCGGACTCTGGATTGGTAAATAACGGGTGAGTAGCGCAAGGGAATTTCACCCCACGCCCTCGCAAAACCGGACATGAGCCTCTCGACTCATCCGGCTCCCATCACCCCCGCCATGGCGGTGGGCTTGCAGCCATAGATTCATCTCCCGCCTCGCGGCGAGATTGATCCGTTGGTCGTCCGCCGGATGACACAACCCCCTCACTCCGGTTGAACACAGCTT
>JAJYDU010000105.1 GCA_021790475.1 Planctomycetota bacterium
CCACGTACAATTCCACACGGTTGCAGGTGGAAAGAATCACGCCTTCGGTTCCGGGGAATTCGACCGCCAGCCGGCGCAGCGACTCCCCGGCGCGGGCCTGGTCGAACGCCAGGGTTTCGCGCAGCGCCACGGGGGCGGTCCGATGGTTAAGTCCCGCCAGAATAAGCATGGATGAACTCGCAGGCGTTGCGGGCATAGGCATCATCCGCCCGGCATCCAGTTGGCGGCGGCAAACACCACCAGCAGAAGCACAAAACCGGCGATACTCAGCCAGGCCGCCCGCGAGCCGCGGAGCGCCGGCGCCAGCCGCACGTGCAGCAACGATGCGTACACCAGCCATAGCAGAGCCGTAAGAATCACTTTGGGCGAATAGAACCAGTCGGGGCCCATGGTATGCGGGTCTTCCACCGCCCAGAGCGCGCCCGTCACCGCCGCGATGGTCAGCAGCGGGAAACCCAGCAGGATGGCGTGGCGGTTGAACTTTTCCACGCTGGCCAGCGGCGGCGCCGCGAGCCACCGTCCGCCGGACCGGTTGGGAAATCGCAGGCGCCTCTCGGCCAGCAGGTACACCACCCCGCTGGCGCAGCCGGCCGCGAAGCACGCCGCGCCGAGCAGAATGCTGCCCACGTGCACCAGCATCCACGGGTTGCGGGTGTGGAACATGCGGTATCCGGCCATGTCCAGACCCGCCCCGATCAAGATCAGGATCGCGATCGTCGGCAGTAGGAACAAGGCCAGGCTGCGTAAATGACGGGTCCATTCGAACCACGCCCACAGGGCTGTGAGCAGCAGCGCCAGAAGAATAAAAGCGTCAAAATAATTGGAAAGGCCCAGCGTGAGACGCCGCGCGCTGACCGCCCGGCTCACCAGTACCAGGGCCACCAGCATCACGCCGCCGCCGGCCGCAAGGCCGGGCGAAAGCTTCCAGGGCGCCGCGGGGGGCGGCGTTCCGGAAGGTTCGGAGCGTATGTCCCGGCTGAAACGCCGCAGTTGCAGCCAGAAAGCCAGGAGGAAAAATCCGCATGCGGCGAGTATCGTCGCCAGTTGAAGAATCGAGATATGGATCGCATTATCCATGATCGTCTTTCTTGAATCCGGTTTGGAAAGTTATCGAGGCCGCGAGTTTTCCAACGCGGCATATTCAATATGCCGGCTAACATACCGGCGACGCGGGCCGTCGCCGCGGCCCGGCTTCGCGCCGCGGACCGTCGCGGACCGCCACGCGCGTTTTCCAATGCGGCATATTTAATATGCCGGCTAACATACCGGCGACACGGGCCGTCACGGGCCGACGCCGGAATTTTCGCGGACCCCGTTCCCCGCCCGCGCGCCGATCCATCGAACCAAAAGGGCCTGGGCGGCGCCGGTCCCGCCATCGCGAAGCGCCTGCTCCATGTCAACGCCGGCCGCCCGCTCCAGCAGTTCCCGCCGAACAGCGGCATCCGCAACCCGGTTTCTCATTTCAACCCGCCATTGCGCCAGCAATTGCGCCTGGAGCGGCCAGACAGGATCCATCCGTTCCAGGAGCTGATGGCATACCCGCGCCGCCAGCGCCGGCGAAGCGCCGTGGGTGCTCACGGCCAGCGTGATGGGACCTTGGTTCACCGCCGCCGGGGACACAAAATCGCCGAGCTCGGCTTCATCGCAACGGCAGCATAAGATGCCGGCCGCCTGGGCGTCGTTCGCCACTTGTTGGTTGATCTTCTCCTGGCTGGTGGCCGCAAAAACCAGCTTCCAGCGCGGCAATTCCGGCCGGCCAAGCCAGCCGGGCGTGTAGAGTTGCACAAACCGCTGGATCTCCGGCAGGTCGTCGAAGCCCCCGCCAAAATGAGGACTGATGATCGTGATAGTCGCATCGCATTCCGTAAGCCCGCGCGCCTTGCGCAGCGCAACCTGGCCACCGCCGACAATCAGAACCGGCGCTCGCCTTAGTTTGAGGAAAATAGGATAGCCCTGGGCGCCCATGTGCGGTTCATTTTAGCATATTCTTTATCCCGTCCCCAATGGCCTGTGACGAGGACGCAAGAGGATGGGTGACGCCGGAGGCGAACCCGCCCCGGCATGTAAAACGTCCCGGCGGGAATACACCGCGGTACGCCGTCTTAGCGGCAACATGTATGTGCCGGTTCCCCCCAAGGTTCCCTGAAAGTATCCGTTTATGGGATAAAAAAATAGTGATTGTCTTGGAGAATAGATGATTTCCATAGCCCGTCGGTCTTTGCGTGGCGCGAGCCGCCTGCGGCGGCGCCGCCGCGCGAAGATGGAACGGGTCTGTTGTTTTCCGGCATTTGCAGCCGCCAGTCCGGCGCAGATAGAGTAATGTTATGAATATCAGTAAAGGGCCGCCGAAACACATTGAAGCGATGGACGACGCCATGGCCGCGGTCCTGCGATCCAAGACGGGGGCCGAACGCCTGGCGATCGCCGGCGGCATGTACACCGACGCCCGCCGCATGTTGTTAAGCCATTTGCGCGCCGAACACCCCGACTGGGATGTCAAGCGGATAGAGAAGGAAACCGCCCGGAGACTCTCGCATGGAGCCGTCTGAACTGCTGCGCTATGCCACCGGCGTCCTGGAGAGTATGCAACTGCGGTACTTTGTCACCGGCTCGACGGCCACCATTTTTTACGGCGAAGCGCGATTCACCAACGACATTGATATTGTGGTGGATTTGCCCGAAACACGGCTCGCCGAATTTTGTCGGCGGTTTCCGGAAGAACAATTTTATGTAAGCATAGATGCGGCGCGTGACTCGCTGCGCCGGAAATCACAATTCAACATTATTCATCCCGCGTCGGGGCTGAAGATCGACGTGATTATTCCTGAAGCGAATTCCTTCAACGAGTCCCGCTTTGCCCGCGTCCAACGTGTTCATGCGGGGGAAAAGCTCGAAGCATGTTTTGCCTCGCCGGAGGACGCGATGATCAAGAAGATGGAGTATTATCAGCGGGGGGAATCGGAAAAACACCTGCGCGATATTACCGGCATTCTGAAGGTCAGCGGAGAGCAAATTGACAGAGCCTACATTGCCAAATGGGCAAAGCGGTTGGGTCTGGAGAGCATCTGGGCGGCCGTGTGCAAGCGAGCCGGAAGCGCCGATTGAGTCGCAAGCTCCCCATTTTTTCCCCGTGCACGGATACCCCCGAAAAAATTGTGCGACCGCGGAATTTATGATGTGGCGGTTGTGATCGAAGCGCAAATCCCGTAGGCTTTCCCATAGTCGATCTTTGGGAACACCCGGGAGTTTTCCTTATCATGGCTAGAATCGCTATCGCCCAGTTGCGCGAAGGAGACGCCGTCGATCAGCCCTTTATCATCGGCGGCAAGCAGTTGGGAACCACCAGCACGAACAAGCCATATTTGAAGGCCGACTGCACCGACGCCACCGGCCGGATTCATTGCCGCATGTGGAATGTGCCGCGCGAGCAATATGAGCGTATACCGTCGCCCGGTTACGTGCAGGTCCGCGGCCGGGTGGAGACCTACCAGGGACACCTGCAACTGGTGGCCGAGAACATTGCCCGCGTGGAAGATATTTCGCAGTTGGATCTGGGCCAGTTGCTCCGGCAGACGTCCCAAAGCATTCCGGCGATGCAGGCTCGCCTGCGGGAAATACTCCAGCAGATTCAGGACCGGGACTTGGCGCAACTGGTTGATTCGTTTCTAAGCGACGGGGAATTCATGAAAAAGTTCTCCGCTTCCCCCGCCGCGCAGTCCATGCATCACGCCTGGATCGGGGGGTTGCTCGAACACACCGTAAACCTCCTGGAACTGGCCCTGTTGATTTGCCCGCGTTATCCCGATATCGACAAGGACCTGGCGCTGGCCGGCCTGTTTTTTCACGATATCGGCAAGACCGCGGAACTTACTTTTGCCTGCGGTTTTGACTATACCGATGAAGGCCGGCTGGTCGGCCACCTCGCACTGGGCGCGATATGGATTCACCAGCGGGCCGGGGAAATCGCCCGCCGGCAGGGCCGTCCCTTGCGTCCCGATCTGCTGATGGTTCTCGAACACATTGTTCTTTCCCACCATGGCCAGCCGGAGTTCGGCGCCGCCGTCACGCCCAAAACGCCCGAAGCCATTTTCGTGAATTTAATCGATAACCTGGACGCAAAAACGCAGATGGCGATCGACGCCGTCGCTGCGCCGACCGAAGACGCCGTCTGGACCGATTACAAAAAAGCCTTCGGCGGTTCGCTATATCGCCCGTCGATTACCAAGAAGTGAGACTTGAAAACGCGCGCATCTTATAAGATATTATTCAACTCGCCGCCGTGGACGAAAGCAGCCGCCGGCGCGCCTCCGGCGCGGTTCCCGGGCGAAGGTGCAAGGAGTATTACGTGGCCAACACGCTTTCCGCGAAGAAAAGAATCCGGCAGAACGCCAGACGTCGCCTGCGCAACCGCTCCCGGAAGAAACAGGTCCGGGTCCAGATGAAAAAACTCTCCGCTTTCATGGACGCCAGGAATATAGCCGGCGCGGAGGCGGCGCTGCGCGAGACGATCCAGACGCTGGATCGGGTTGCCGCCAAGGGAACCCTGCACCGCAATACCGTCGCCCGCAAAAAGAGCCGGCTGATGCGTAAACTCAACGCCCTGAAGGCGCCGGCGCCCGCGCCCGCATAAGAACCTGCCTCATATAGACAGATTCCAGGGAGGTTGGCATCCTCTGGCTTTGCCCCGGCTCATAGTTCCCCCGCTGGATACATCCGTCGGTTTTGTCTCCCGTGCCGGCGTCAAACTCCACGCGGCGCTGACGGCGCTCCAACTGAACATCCGGGGGTTTATCGCCGCGGACCTTGGCTCCCATGTCGGCGGGTTTGTGGATTGTCTGCTGGCGCATGGCGCGGCCCGCGTGTATGCCGTGGATACCGCCTACGGCGTTCTGGCCTGGAAGCTTCGCCGGGACCCCCGCGTCATAGTGATGGAGCGGCGCAACGCTCTGCACCTGGCGCTGCCGGAGAAGGTGGATTTGCTCACCATCGATGTCGGTTGGACGCGGCAGGAGAAAATTCTGCCCGTGGCTGCCGGTCTGGTCCGTCCCGGCGGCAGTATCTTGACGCTGGTAAAACCGCATTACGAAAGCGAAGCGGCGGTCCGGCAGCGAGGTGTTCTTACCGAGGCGCAAGCTCTGGATGAACTGGCGAAAGTGGCGGAAAATATCCGGAAGATGGACCTGGCAATCAGCAGTATGGTGAAAAGTCCCATCACCGGTCATGGCGGCAACAACGAATTCATTCTGCTGTTGCGCACGGGCGCGGCAGGTCGCTGAACGATATATGATGCAACGGTAGAAAACGCGCCCGGCCCATGAATTTTCCAGGAGTCAACTTATGAAAAGATGCGCACACCCCATTATGGCGGCGGCGCCCCTGCTGCTGGCGATGCTGGCTCCGGCCGGGAGAGCCGTGGCGAAAAAACCTCTCTACCAAACTGATCCGGTCCTGGCCGGAGGATTGCGCTACCTGCTCCGGCATCAGAACTCCCGCGGCGGCTGGATGGAGCAAGTGGGGCCGGCGGTCACGGCCCTGGCGGTCCGAGCCTTGATTCGGGGCGGGTACCCGGCTGATAACGCCGCCATCGTCAAGGCGATGAAATATATCGAAAGCACCCGCCAGCCGGACGGCGGCTTTTACGTGCACGATTTGCTCCAGACCTACAACACCAGCATTGTATTGAGCGCATTGGCCGCACTGCCCGGCGGTACTTATAAAAAACAGATCCGGCAGGCGCAAAAGTACCTGATTTCGCTCCAGCACATCGCCGGCCAGAAAGACGCCCGGGGGCGGGTGATTACGAAGAACAGTTCCTGGTACGGCGGCGTGGGTTACAGCAACGATCGGCCGGACCTTTCCAACACCTCCTTTTTTATCGCCGCTCTGCATGACAGCGGCGTGCCGGCGCGCAACCCGGCCATGCGGCGGGCGCTGGTGTTTGTGACGCGCTGCCAGGAGAACAGCGAAACCAATCCCCTGCCGTGGGCCAGGGGAACACACAACGGCGGTTTTATCTATACCCCGGTCCATGGCGGAGGAAGCGCTTTTGGAAATCATGATATTCTGCACGGCGCCGGTACGGCGCATGGCTCGCTCCGGAGCGAGTGGACCGCTTATGGCAGCATGACCTATGCGGGGCTTAAAAGCATGGTTTATTGCGGTCTGACGAAAACCGACCCGCGGGTGAAAGCCGCCGTGAAATGGATTCGCCGCCATTGGACGCTCCGTTCCAATCCGGGCACGGGCAGCAGCAGGATGGGCCTTTTTTATTACTACCTGATGTTCGGCCGCGCGCTGCATGCCCTGGGTGTAAACACCATTACGGATGTCAATGGCATCAAGCACCATTGGCGCGGCGCGCTGCATCACCGGCTGGCCGCATTGCAGCTCAAGAACGGATCCTGGAAAAATCTCTGGGCGGTCCGTTGGCTCGAGGCCCATGCGGACCTGGTGACGGCTTACAGCTGCCTGGCATTGGAAAACGCCGATCGCCCGACGAAATGAACGTCTTGCACGGTAACAATGGTGGAAAAGGCATGTCGATCGAACATCCCCGTATCGCCATCGCGGGCCTGGGCAACTGCGCCAGCGCCCTGGTGCAGGGGCTTACCTTTTACCGCCGCGGCAATTCCCACAGCGGATTGATGCACCCGCTCATCGGCGGGTGGAGCGTCGGCGACATCCATATCGCCTGCGCTTTCGACGTGGATCGGCGCAAAATCGGCCGGCGTGTCGCCCAGGCCATTTTCGCTGAACCCAATAACAGCCGCATTTTCTGCCACGATCCGGACGATGATGGCGCCGTCGTGTACCCCGGGCCGCCGGGCGATGGCGTGGCAGCGCACTTGCAGAGGGAAGGTTTCCCGCAACACGTGGAGGTCGATCCGCAAGCGCAGCGCGCCTCCGCGGCGGACGTGGGGCGCGTTTTGCGCGACACGGGTGCGAACCTGTTGCTGAACTATCTGCCCGTGGGTTCGCAGATCGGCGCCGAGTTTTACGCCCGGGCCGCGCTGGAAGCCGGCCTGGCGATGGTCAATTGTATTCCGGTTTTTATCGCCAGCGATCCGGTCTGGGCCGGGCGTTTTCAACAGGCCGGCCTGCCCTTGATCGGCGACGACGTGAAATCCCAGTTCGGCGCCACAATTGTCCATCGCCAGCTCATGGCCCTGGCCGAGAGTCGCGGCATCGCCATTGACTCGAGTTACCAGCTCAACGTCGGCGGCAACACCGATTTTCTCAACATGCTCGAGCGCAGCCGCCTGGCCGGCAAAAAAATCAGCAAGACCCAGGCCGTCACCAGTCAGTTGCGCCAGGGCCTGGACGAACAGCGGATCCACATCGGCCCGTCCGATTACATTCCGTTCCTGGCGGATAACAAGGTATGCCATATCCGCATGAACGCGCGCGGGTTTGGGGAACTGCCGCTGGAACTGGATTTGAAACTCTCGGTGGAAGATTCCCCGAACAGCGCCGGCGTCGTGGTGGACGCGATCCGCTGCGCGGCGCTGGCCCTGCGGCATCGCCGGGGCGGCCCGCTCGGAGCGGTCTGCGCGGCCCTGATGAAACACCCGCCGGCGCAGATGAGCGACGCCGCCGCCGCCACCGCTATGGAACAATGGATATGTGAATGCTGTTAAGAGCCTATGCGAATAACGGGAGCGGCTCCACTTTTTTATGGCGAACCGCCGGCCCGGGACGAGCCTGTTCATAAGGCTCATTTTCAATAGCCGCCGGTTCGCGGAATCCGCGACTGAAGAGCGCGGCCACGGATGCCCCGGTCGCGGGCGAAATACGCCGCGTCATTGCTTAAACCGCTCTAAGGACCCCGCAGCGGCGCCTCCTTCGGCGGGCCGCGACGCCGGGGAGACAGGTTGACTCGCCGCCGGCGCGCCGCGCCGGTTCCGGCGCCGCACCCGGCAAAGCACGTGCCGGGGACCGGCCAGCAACCGCACGCCGCGCGGCAGCTCATAGTCCAGGCGACGCCGCACCCAGCCGGTCGTGGGAATCCAGGAAGAACTTACCGCCAACAGCGCCGTGACGCGTTGGCGCAATAACGCCGCGCCTCCCTTGACCAGAAATCGGCGCAAACGCGCCAGTCGCCGCCGCGATCCCATGACCGTAATTCGCAATGTGCCGGGGCGAACTGTAATCGAATAACGATCCAACAGCCGGGCCGGGCCGCCCACCCATACCGGCACGATGCCGATAAAAAGCTTGCCGCGCGGCTGTGGCGGAATCGTCAGGGTGACTTGCGACGTTGTCGGCGAAACGCCAACCTGCGAACTCGTCGGGCCGGGGTATTGCGCTACGAGCTGCGCCGCGATCGTATGCGAACGGTTGGGTGCCAGCGCGCTTAAGTCCCGCAACGGCCGGGCGATGACCCGCAGTTGACTCACGCCGCCGATGCTCGTCAGCAGGCTCCGGGGCAGCGATATCCGCGCCGTCGCGGGCGAAATCTTCACCGGCACGCCGCCCAGGGCGCGGAAAAGGATCGGTCGCCGCACCGTCACCATTTCATCCACCCGCAACCGGATCCGCGCGGGCTTGACGGAGATTACGTTGATCCGTCGTTGCCGGAAGTAGGGGAGCGAATTGAACACCCGCAGCGCATTGAGATAATTGTTCTCCCCGATCCGCAACCGCCCGGCATGGGGAACCATGTAAACCAGATCGTTGACATCCTGCGGGGTGAACACCGCCCGACCATTGCATTGCTCGCGTACCCGTTGCACGCGGTTGCGCGGGCCTTGAATGGCGATCTGGAACGCGCCATCCTTCGGCTTGACCATTCGCACGGTTCGGTTTCCCGGAACGGCCGGCGACGCCAGTACCGCTATATGGATGGGCAGATCGCTCTCGGTGGAGGTCAGGTGGGAGTCCGCGTAAAGCCAGAGCAATACCGTTAACAGAATTGTCAACGGCAAAACCTTCAAGCGATCGAGAAAATGGCCGGTTCCGCGAGCCATGGATTCCCTTACAACGGCGCGGGTCTCCAGCACGCCGGGGATATTCACCCGCCAGCAGCGGTCGCGGCTTGCTTCACGCGAC
>JAJYDU010000006.1 GCA_021790475.1 Planctomycetota bacterium
CAAATCACCAGTCCCTGGAGATGCGGTTCGCCGGCGATCCGGGCAAGTTGTTCCAGGCAGTCATCCTCGGCCGGGTCAATTCCGGCGAAACCGATCATGCGATCCGCGTGTTCGGCGCAGTAGTCGGCGATGAACCGGTTGGGAATTTCCGCCTGCATATAGCGGCTTTTGAATCCCAACACAAAGCAGCGATCCACCGGCTCCGCCGCCAGCAGATGCGCGGCGGTATCGGCCTTCGGCAGCAGTCGCACCCGCTCATTGGCGAAAAGCGTCGGGCGCGCCAGCCGGGCGGGCGCTTCCACGCCGAGTTGTTCGGGGCTTTGCCAGATGCTGCTGTGCGTATCCACAATCATTGGAAGCCTGTCCCCTATTTCAATCTTGCAGGCGCGCGGTATACTATCCGATCCTTATCCGCGGGTCCGCCCAGGCGCAACCGATATCCACGAGCAGATTCATTATCACCAGAATGAATGTATAAACCAGCACGGCTCCCAGCACCAGTGGAATGTCCTTGTCCAGGCAGGCGTTCACAAACACCTCGCCCAGGCCGGGAATGGCAAAAATCTTTTCCACCACGAACGATCCCGTCAACACGCCGGCCGCCGCCGGTCCCAGGTACGTGAGCACCGCCAGCGAGGCGTTGGGAAGAATGTGTCCGCGAACCACTTTAAGCCGGCTTACCCCCTTGGCCCGCGCCGTGCGAACAAAGTCCGCGCTCATCACATCCAGCGCGCTGCTGCGCGAAAGGCGTGCGATGTACGCCAGAAATGGCAGGGAAAGCGTCAGTGCCGGCAATACAAGCTGCCGCAGAGTTCCCCATCCCCCCGGCGGAAAGACCGCGACATCGACGGAGAACAGAATCAGCAGGGCCGACCCAACGACGAATGTCGGCAGACTTATTCCCAACAGTGTGCCGATGGTCAGCGCCACGTCCGGCCAGCGGCCCTTGAGCAGCGCCCCGGCCATTCCCGCCGCAACGCCCGCCCACAGCGCGATCAGCAACGCCAGAGATCCCAGCGCCATCGACACCGGCAGGGTCTGGCGAATAACGTCCCGCACCGTCCAGTTTTCGTAACTGATGGTCGGCCCGAAATCGCCGTAACGCAGCACCCGCCAGGCATAGGCGAAGTAGGCCTTCCACGGGTTATTCAGGCCATAGCGCGCGCGCAGCGCCCGCAACACGGCCGGCGGCGGCTGTTTGTTGCCGATGAAAGGATCGCCGGGCGTCGCCATCAGCAGCCAGAATGTGCCGGTGTATACCACGGCCATCACCAGGGCGGATTGCAGCAGACGGCGAAGAATAAAACTTATCATGGTTGCGTTCCCGCCTGGCGCTGGCGCTCCTTCGCGGCGGTGCTTCCCGGTATTCGCGTCCGGCCGGCTGGCGGAATTCCTTGGCGGTCTCTGCGCCAGTGTATGTATTGAAGCAGCGTGATCATACGCACGTTCATGCTTAACCCGCCGAGTCGCGCCGGGTGATACATCAGCCCGTCGCCAGCCTGGAACAATGGAATGGCGGGCAGGTATTTTTCCACCAGCAGTTTTTCCGCCCGCCGCAGCAGGGCGAAGCGCTCCGCCGAATGGACGCTTCGTCCCGCCCTCCGCAGGAGTAAGTCATAACGCCGGCTGGAAAAGCCCGAAAGATTGTTCGGGTTGCCGGTGCGAAAAAGGTCCAGCCACGTGGTGGGATCCATATAATCACCGTACCAGCCGGCGCTGGCGATGTCATAATTCCCATGGACCATGTCCTGGTGAAAAACCTTGGTTTCTTCCTCGTTGATCCTGATTCGCACGCCGAGTTCCTTGCGCCACATTTCCTGCACCGCCTGGGCGATACGACCATTGATCGCCGCGGCGTTGTCGGTCAGGAACTTCAAACGCCGCAGGCCGTGCCCGTCGGGATAACCGGCCGCGGCGAGCAATTTCCGCGCTGCGGCGATGTTCATGCGCAATCCACGCGGGCTGCGGTAGCCGGGGATGCTTCCCGGCGGAACCAGGACGTTCAGGGGGCGTTCCGGCAGACGCGTCACGTCGCGCACGATTTCCCGCTTGTTAATCGCCAGCGCCAGGGCGATGCGCACCTGGGGGTTGTTCAGCGGCTTGTGCCGGCAGTTGAACAGGTAATAGTAGCTGCCGAATACCAGCCGATAGTGCACATCATGGCGCAGCCCCAGCCGCTGTTCCCGTAACAAAGCGTGCGCGAAATCCGAGGGTACAAACGAAAGTACGTCCACGGCTCCGCTCTGATAGGCCAGGAAGGCTGATTCCGCATCCGGATAGTTGGCGATCCGCAGGCGGCGGCACCGCACCGTCCGGCGATCCCAGAAATACGGGTTCGGCCGCAGCAGAAGGTACTGGTGGAATTTCCACCCGATCAACTCATAAGGGCCGTCGGTAACCAGGTGGGGCGGACGGGTCCAGCGCGGCTGGTAACCACCCCGGCGGTAGGCGAACGGCTGCATGGAGCGGGCGTTGAGCGGGAAAAACGGCGGAAAAGCCAGCAGGTCCAGGAAATAAGTACAAGGATGCGCCAGATGCACCACCAGCGTCCGGCGACCAAGCGCCCGGGCGCCCACCGTCGCAAACGAGAGGCGCTCTCCGGGGTGGCGCGCCAGCGAATCAAAATAAGCTTTTGCCCCGGCGATATGAAACAGCATCATAACGTAGCCGGCGCCCGTCGCCGGATGCAGCATGCGTTTCCAGGCGAATAGAAAATCGTTCGCGGTCACCGCGGCGCCGTTCGACCAGCGCGCCCGGCGTCTTATATGAAATGTGTATGTAAGTCTATTTGATGAAATGCGCCAGCTTCGCGCGATTCCGGGCAGCGGCGCGAGCGTCCGGGGATTGTACCGGACCAGCCCTTCCCACAACGCCAGGGCGGCGCGAATGTCCTGCATCCAGGTCATTTTCGCCGGATCCAGGGTATGAATCTGCCCGGCTTCGCAGAACACGATGGCGCCGCGCCCGGGGGCGCTGCCGATGGTAAGCCGATAACACGCCGCTCCCAGCAGCAGCAGCAACAAAGTAGGCGCCAGCAGCGTTCGTTTCATCGCCGCCACAATAGCAAAATTCTACAATTCCCGCGCCGTGATGAACCGCGCCATATCCAGCAGTGTGGCGCGGGCCGGCGAATCCGGCAGAATGCGGATCGTTTCCATGGCCTCGTCGACCAGTTCCCGCGCCCGGCGGCGGGCGTAGGCGATGCTCGCGCTGGGAATCAGCAGCTGCCGCACCTTTTCCACGCGGTTCTCTTCCGGCGATTCCAGCAGCCCGATGAGCAGTTCGCGATGCGTTTGCGCCGCGGTGGCCAGAAAATGGATCATTGGCAGCGTCAGCTTGCCTTTGTCGATGTCCGTCCCCAGCGACTTGCCCACCGTCGCGGGCTGACCGGTAATGTCCAGCACATCGTCGATGATTTGAAATGCCGTGCCGATATGCCGCCCGTACCGCGCCAGCGCATCGATCATCGTCACGTCGCGGGTGGATTCCTGTGCCCCCAGGCGGCAGGCGGTCTCAATAAGGCTGGCTGTCTTGCGGTAAATGATGTCGAAGTAGGCGCTTTCATCGAGATTCCAGTCGCGGCGGCGAAAGTTCTGCAGCAATTCGCCCTCGCAGACAATATTGGTCGTGCGGCCGATCAGGCGCGAGGCGGTCTGGCTCTCCAGGCTGCTGCATAAATAAAAAGCATGGCTGATGAGCAAATCACCCAGCAGAACCGCGGCCTCGTTGCCGTGCAGATGGTTAATCGTTACGCCGCGCCGCCGGATTTGGGCGTTGTCCAGGACATCATCATGCACCAGCGTCGCCACGTGCGACATTTCCACCACGGTTGCCAGCACCACGTGCGCGCGCCCCAGCGGCCGGGGCGATTCCTGACAGGCCAGTCCCGCCAGAAGCACCAGCGAAGGCCGCAGCATCTTGCCGCGGAACCGCGCGACACGATTCACGAGCTGCTGCACCTGTGCCGGCTCGCTGCGAAGTTCCATGTTGAAGAGATCGTCGACCGCCGCCAGGTACGCCTGGATATGCGCCGGTGCGGAGGAATCCGCTGTTGTTGCTGTAACCATGGTGGCGGTCTTCCCTTTTCGACTTAAGCTTTTCCGGCGCCGGGCCATTTGAATAATTCAAGCATGATATTGAAACCATAAAATGTTCTGATCGATTTGTCCAGCAACTCCCTGAACGGAATTGTACACAACCCGCGGCGGTTGTTTCCCCACCAAGCCTTCGCTAAAGTAAGCGGCGGGCCGTCGTGCGCAATGTCATGGCTTGGCCTTGCGGCGCCGGCGGCTTCACCGAGGTGTGTTCATGGCGAGCAACCGGAAAAAAGAGGCGGCAACCCTTTACGAATTGTTGAAAAAATCCGGTTTGAAGAAGGCAAAACAGGATGGCCCGGTGCGTCGGCTGGCTTCCTGGTTTACCGCCCGCGACCAGCCGGCGTCGCCCGCTGAAACCGGAGCGGATAGTCCCGCGGGTAGTTTGAATGTCGGGACAACCGCTTCCAGGTCCGCGACCGGTAAACCGCGTCCTGCGGCGTCCGGTCCATCGCCGGCCATTCGCCTTCCCACCGCCGGGATCGCGCCACCGCGGGCCATGAGTCCCGACGTAACGCCGCTGGAAGAGAATACGATCCTGCTGGACATTCTGGCGGTTCGTTTTCGGCCCTGGTTGCTTTTTGCCGGCGCCGCGTTGACCGTCGTGATTATCGGTGTTTTGATTATCTGGGCGACGCGTAAAAGTTCCAGTTCCGGTCCTGTACCGTCTTCCCCTCCCGTGGGTAGCCCCACAGTTGAAATTCGTTCCCATCTCGAAACGGTTCCGTCGTACCCGATCGCAAACCGATCGCCGCGTACCTTTGCCGCGCCGGGAAAAACGCCGTCGGTCCGGCGGAAATCCCGGCGTGTTCATATAGGGCGCGTTATTCCAGCGGCGCAAGTGCCGCGATTGGCCAACCACTGGTACCTGGTGATTCTGACCACCTTGCCGCAATACGCGCGACTGGATGCCGAATTTATCGCCCGCCATGGCGTGGACACAACCGTGGAACCGGGTCCCGGTCGTTTTGCCATGGTGGTATCCGTTCGAGGGTTCCGCCATCGGGCGGGGCGCAGCGCGATTGCGTTCCGGCGTAAGGTGGTGCGGATTGGAACGCTTCTGCCGGCGGCCAGGCGGATCGGCCACAGCCTCTGGAGCGACGCTTACTATGCGCGTGTAGACGCCGTGCATTAACCGGAAGCGAACAAGAGCGGGCGCATTTCATGAACGGGTGGTGTGAATTTTTTTTTCGGAAATTACAGCGGAAAATCGGCAACATAATTGTCGCCGCCAGGATGGCATACCGGGCGTCCGCCTGTTTCTACGGATGTTCCCCGCCTGCCGGCGGGCGGGCCGGAAAAATTGCCATAATCTTAAGAGGACGGCATCGTGCCGATACTTGAAAATTCTCCGTTCCCCCCATCCCGGGATACAGCTCCGTTGATCGGGCATCTGGGACGGTTGCGCCGCCGCCTGCGTCTGGCGCTGGGCCTGCACGCTCTGGGTCTGCTGATCGCAGTTACAACGGGGGCGATTTTGCTTCTGGTTCTCGGCGACTACCGGCTTGATTTTCCCGGCTGGTTGCGGCTGGTGTTGCTGGGGGCGTTTCTGGCGGTGTTTCTGGGCCTGGTTTTTGGTCGGCTGTTGCGCGCGCTGCGGCGGCCGCTGCCCGACCGATTTTTAGCCGCCCGCGTCGAACAAGCCGCCGCACTGGCGCATGACGAATTGCTCTCCGCGGTCGATTTTCTTGAACGCAATCTGACCGCCCACAACGCCCTGGCCGCGCAAAGCGTTCGCAGCGCATCACAGGCCGCCGAAGCGATTGATATTTCCCGCTCGCTGAACTTCAAGCCCGTCCGACGGATACTGCTGGTCGCCATCGCCGGCCTGGTCGCAATGGCGGGCCTGGCCCTGGTCCGACCTGCCGATACGGCCATCGCCTGGCAGCGCTGGATTCATCCGTTGGCGCATTGTCCCTGGCCATTACACGAGAGGGTCGAACTGGTATGGAATACCGCCTCCGGCGCGGCGCCGTCCGTCTGGCCGCGCGGCCATCCGCTGACTTTGCAAGCCGTGGTCCGGCGTGGATTTCGTAAATCTCTGCGCGTTTGGCTGAATCTCCGTCGGGATGGTCGATCCCTGCCGGAGCAGTTGATGACCTGGCAGGAACAGGCGGTAACCCCCGGCGAATTTGAAAAGGTGATTGTTCCCACCGGTAAGATACTTCAGGTTCGCCCGGCCGCCGGCGACGACACCCATGAACCCTTTGCTACGATTCGTATCGTCCCGCGCCCGCGTATCGTCGCGCTTCAGGCCAGGATTTTTCCCCCGCCCTACGCCGCCGCCGTACCATCTTATGTGGTTAATCTGCTCTCCGGTCCGGTCCATGTGATCGCCGGCGGCACGGTTGAATTAACTTTCCGCACCGACCATCCCCTGGTCCGGTCCGGCGCGCAGCCGCAGCTCCAGCTTATAAGTGTTCGCAGCGCCAAGCCCATGAAACCGTTCTGGCATCTGAAAATTCTTGGTTCCAGACGGGCCGCCATTGTTTTTCAAGCGCGAAAATCAATCGCCGCCCGCTTGCGCGTTCAGGATACCGATGGCGTTGTCAACCGCCGCGGGGGATCGTTTGATATCCGGGTCATCCCCGACGCCCCGCCCCAGGTCCAGATCGTCCGTCCCCGCCAGAGCGTACAGGCTACTCCCACCGGTGAAATTCCGATCCAAATTCAGGCCAGTGACGATTTGGGGCTTACCGTGGTCTACCTGGCCGGTCGTCATTCCAGCGCGTCGCCATCGGGCAAGCCCCTCTTCCAGATTCCTCTTTCGTGGCGGCGCCTGGTTTACGACACCGCCTCCCGTACCGACAACGGCGCCGCCCGCGTGCGATGGAACCTCGCGCCGCTGAAGCTCAAGCCCGGTCAAAGGTTGCGCGTTTTTGCCGAGGTCGGCGATAATTACTTCCGGCGCGCCGGGAACGGAGCGAGAGTCATCACGCATCCGCTGGTCCACTCTGCTTCGCTGTTGGTCGTTATCAATAGCAGAGCCCGGATCGAATCCGAATTGCGCGCCGATTTGCGAGCCATTCGCCGGATCATCAAACCACTTCTGGTCGATCAACAACAAACCCGGACCAGCGCCCGGGTCATTCGCCAGGCGATCCGGACCAACAAAAAACTTACCGCAACCCAGCGGGAAATGCTTGGTTCGCTCGCGCCCCGGCAGATATCGCAGGCCGCAAGGGCGGCCGCCATCGCCGGCGCCCTGCGGCGAATTGAACGTATCGCCGATCGCAATAATCTCGCGGACACACCCATGGGCCGTCTGGCGCGCCGGGCGGCGCAACAGATGGGACACGTCGCCGGCGCCAGTATGCCCCGCGCCGCCGGCCGGCTGCAAAAGGCCGTTGCCCTGGCCCGGCGCCGCAACACTCTGGCCAAGGCGGGAATCTCCACCGCCCGGGCCATTGTTCATCAGCAGCACGCCATTGACATCATGCGCCGGCTGTTGCGGCGGCTCGGCGCCGCGGGCGAATTCGCGTCGCTTGTGGCGCAAACCCGGCGATTGCTGCAACAGCAGGAACAACTCATGCAAAAACTTCGCTCTCTGGCGAAGAAAACCATTGGCATAAGCCCGAATCAACTGCCGCCCAAGCTTCGCCAGGCGCTGGAACGGCTTGCCCGGCGACAGGAAAAGATGGCGGGAAAAGCGGACCGGCTTTCCCGCGCCCTTGGCCAGGCCGCCCGGCAGCTTGCCGCCCATAACCAGGCTATGGCCCAGGCTCTTGGCCAGGCCGCGGCGCTGTCTCAAAAATTCGCCATCAGCGACGCCATGCGAATGGCCGGCCAGAGGGCCGCCCGCAACCAACTTCAGCAAGCCGCCGCCAATCAGTCGCAGGCGCGGCGGGGGCTGCGGGCGATGTTGCGCGCTCTGCAAAAAGAACAAAAACGTTCCCTGCAACAGGAAATATCCCGTCTGGAAAAACTCATACTCCAGGTCAAAGAACTCATCCGGCGACAACAGGCGATTCAACAGGCCACCGTCGCCGCCCCGGCCGATTCATCCGCCCCAATGCTTGCTCCGACGGCTGATCGGCAAAGTCATCTCCAACTCGATACGCTTGCCGTGGCCGGCCGGGCCGGGCGTACCGAACACACCGGTGCGGCGCCCGCCTACCTGCACGGCGCTTCGGACCTCATGGGCAAGGCCACCGGTTCACTTCTGCGCGGTCGCGAGCCGCTGGCGGTTCCGCGGCAGAATCAGGCTCTTGGCGCTCTGCGTCATGCCCTGGCCGACCTGCAAAAAGCCTTGAATAAAGCCCGCTGGCGCCGCCGGCTGCAAACACTGGAAGGCCTCCGGCGCGTGTATCAAAAGATCGCCAAACGCCAGGAAACACTCCTGGCCGAGAGCACGAACATCCGGCAACTCCGCCGCCGGCGCGGCGCGCTGCTGCGGGCCGATCTGTTCAAACTCCAGAGAGACTCTCGCGTACAAAAAGTTCTTGTGGGCGAGGTGGGCGATTTGAGCATCCGTTTGAAAAGCAAGGCGCCCGTCATCGTCTGGTTGAATGGAAAAATTTCCAAAAACATGACCTTTGCCGCCCGGCGGCTCGCTCAGGACGCGGCCGACCGTGCCGTGGTGGCCGGGCAAAATGCGGCGCTGCTGGGTCTGGACGACATTATCAAGGCGCTTAAAGAGCAAATTAATAACGACCGGCAAGGCGGCGGTGGCGGCGGTGGTGGCCAACCGCCATTGATTCCCCCCGCGGCGCAGCTTAAACTTCTTAAAATGCTGCAATTACAGGTGAACCAGACTACCATGCAACTCGCGGAACGAATTGGCAAAACCACCGATCCGAAAACGCGCGGTGAACTGATGGATCAGGTACGGGAGTTGGGCGGCATTCAGGGCGGGTTACGCCGGCAGATGATCAAGTTGATTCAATCCATGAATTCTCCGGCGGGAGCTGGCGGACGGTGAGAAGCCGGGCTTAGATCCTATGACGGTTTCCGCGGGCATTGGTTAGCCGGGCCGCCCGCGGCCCGCTTGTGCCATAGCGGATACTGGCAATCGGACGCCGCGGATATATACATTGTGGCGGATGATTTTCAGGATAGCCGGCGGTTTCCGCAGGCATTGGTTAGCCGGGCCGCCCGCGGCCCGCTTATGCCATAGCGGATACTGGCAATCGGACGCCGCGGATATATACATCGTGGCGGATGATTTTCAGGATAGCCGGCGGTTTCCGCAGGCATTTGGTTAGCCGGGCCGCCCGCGGCCCGCTTGTGCCATAGCGGATACTGGCAATCGGACGCCGCGGATATATACATCGTGGCGGATGATTTTCAGGATAGAACGTATCGATCACAAAGAAAGACGGTATGAATTCGGCAACCACAAACTCGGCGTACTGGGCTATTCTGATGGATGTGCTCCGTCGCGCATTCGTGTTCAACGCCGTTCTATGCGCATTCGTGTTGACCCCGGGCGCCACGTTCGCCGCCACGTCCCCGGCTCGCCATGGTCAATCCAGTTCGCCGCCACCTGCGTGGGTGTTCCGCATGATGGCCTGGCCCGGTGGCGTGCGACATCAGATCGGATCGACCCAGGCTGCTCAAATTGTCCGGCAGGATTTCAAATCCATTCTCAAAAACATGGCCCACAGCGCCGCCGGCCTTTATGCGGGCAATCCGGGCCAATCCACCCGGCAAGCCCAGCGGCGAATCATTCAGACTCTTACCGACCTGATCAGACTCGCCGAGTCGGGTTCCTGTCATAGCGGGGGGGCAAAGCCGGGGCACAAAGCCGGAGGCATGAGTCTAAAGCGGAGCCGGGGCGGCGGTGTGGGTTCACATCCTCTGACTCCCAGCCGCGCGGCCCGCCATTCCTATGTTTCTTATGGTTCTTCGCTACCCGTTGAAGCGGGCCGGCCTTTTCACTCCAGCCACAAGCAATGGGGCAATCTGCCTCCGCGCGCCCGCAGCCTGATTATCAATGCCATGCACAACGAGTCGCTGCCGGCTTACCGCCGCCTGGTCCATGCCTACTATCGTGCCCTGGGCCGGATGAATAGAAAATCCCGGCATTAGCTGATAAGCGCCAATCTTACAAAAAATGCCCGGCAGCCCAGCGCCCTTGCGCCGAACTGCCGGGGTTGATCTCTCCCCCCCTCCGGGGGGAGTCCGGCTTACGGTGCGCGCGGGGCTTCCGCGCGCTTTTAAGGAACCTTGGCGGCGTTTGCCGTCTTCTACCGTTCGCCGAATGGCGCCGTCAGATGGGTTGCGCCGCGAACGTACGTTGACAATATCAACGTATATATATGAAATCTCTCACTCCCTCCATCCGGAGTATTGATCCGCTTTGTCCGAATTGTTGCAAGCAGCCCGGCCGGCGCCTTTGGCCCGCGGCCCATGGCGGCCGCTGCCGGCCGCGGCGATCTGTGCCGGCAAACGCCGGCTGCCTTTGAATTTCTGATTCCTGCTTACGGGCGTCCATCCACAGCGGATATGCTTTTGACTTTCGTCCGATCTGTACAGATATATGTATCGTCCGGGGCCGGCGGAACGTTGAGGAAAATCCGGAAAAAAAGCGTTCCGGACCTTCCCATAAGAATCTATCTCCATAGATGGGTTCTATACAGCCGCGGCGGCGTTATGGGCGGCAATGTCCTCCCCCCATAGCCCGGGTTTGCCCGGGGTGGGATTTCCATATACCGGCGGCTATGGGAGAGTTCACCGCCGGCAAGCCGGCGGCTATGCAATAGTGGAATTTCCGCACGAGTGCCCGACGGCCGGCCCCGCGTTCCGGGTCGCGTTATGGGCGGCGTCTATGTGACAGGCGGCGGCGCGGCGGGTATTCTTAACCCGATGAGGCGGGGCTTATGTTTTCGGGATGCCGGTGTGGTCGATTGCTCGCCGCCTCGCGGCGAGTTTACCGGCGTTGTCCGTGCGAATCAGTCGCTATGCCGCGAGCATTATCGGCTCACGCTGGAAGTGGCGGGCTTTCCTCCCAGTTCGCCGGGGCAATTTATTGAGATTCTCTCTTCCCCCGCCGATCCAGGGGATCAGCTCGCGCGGCCGCGGGAATTGCAATGGACCGCGGCGGCGCCACCGCGTTTTACGAATCCTTATCTGATCGCCGAGCGGCCCTATCTGCGCCGCCCGTTCTCGATAGCGCAACGCCGCGGCGTATGCGGACTAAAGAATGATTCCGCCGCCGCGACGCAACTGGACATCATGTATCGCGTGGTCGGCAAAACAACCAGGGTGCTCGAACAACTTCGGCCCGGCGAGACGGTTTCCCTGCTGGGCCCGCTGGGACGGGGTTTTATCATACCGCCTTCCTTGCGGCTGGCGCTGCTGGTCGCAGGCGGCGTGGGCATTCCTCCCATGCTTTACCTGGCGGAACAATTGGTTTTGCGGGGTATCCCGGCGGTCGCATTCGCGGGCGCCCAACGGGCGGATTTATTTCCGCTGATCCTGCCGCCCGACGCCCCCCGGCCCCTCGATCGGCCGGTGGCGTCGCGGAGCGTGCTGGAATTCGCCCGCCACGGTATACCCTCCATCGTGGCCACTGACGACGGTTCGCTGGGAATGCGCGGCTTTGTCACTGTGGCGCTGCGTGCATACCTGGAGCGGGAGAAAGAAATAAACGGCGGTTCGACCACGGTATTCTGCTGTGGCCCGACGCCCATGATGAAGGCCACCGCCGCCATCGCCGCGACGTTCAAGCTCCCTTGCCAGGTGTCCCTGGAACAACCGATGGCTTGCGGTATGGGAACATGCCAGAGTTGCGTGATCAAGTATCAACCGGCCGGCGAACCGGATTGGGGCTACCGCCTCGCTTGCGCCGATGGACCGGTGTTCCCGGCGGCGGATATCATCTGGCCGTAAAAGCCGTCCGCCGGCGCGGGAGACTTTTGGAGTTGCATTTTAACGTGACGACCATTCTGCATGTGTTCGATCCGACGGCGGGACTCGATTCCCTGGATACACTGGCGTTGCTGGTCAACGGCGTTCCCGCCCGGCATCAGGTACTGGTGCTGGGCCATTACGGCTGGTTGGACGCGGCGCTGCTGGCGGGCGTACCTAAAAGCGCTGCTTTGTGGAGCCGGGCCTTGGGGCGGTGGGACCCCATGATGTGGCGGGCGGTGGACCGGGCAATACGCGCGAGCCAACCCACGCACATTCACGCCTGGGGCCTCTGGGGCGTAGCCGCCGCGACGCGAACAACCGACTTTGAAGGCCCGCGGCTGGCGAACTTTCAGATTCCACCGAACCGCCGGGCAATGGCGGCTCTCCGTCGCACCGTGGCGCAGCGTCCCTGGCTGTTTGTCACGCCCTGGAACGCCACGGTAACAGCCCTGGGGGCGGGCGGTATTCCGCCGCCGCACATCGTGCGCGTGGCGCCCGGAAGATGGACGATTCCCAACCAGTCTCCGGCGCCGGCGAATCTGCGCCGCATCCTGCATTTACCGCCGCGGGACGGACCGGTCATCATGCTCGGCGGCTGGTCGGAAGACGCGCTTCGGCACGATCATGCGATATGGGCCACGGCGATCATCTCGCACGTGCATCTGGAAGCCTGGGGATTGATGCGCATGGATGACGTGCCGCGGAAAGAGTGGGTCAACCCCTACGCGGGTTACCAGTCATTCACGCGCACACTTAAAGATCCGGGCTTGATCGCCATGGCTCCGACCCAATTCTCGTGGCGCCAGCTGGCGGCTCTGGCCGACGTATTCGTATTCACGCCCCAGCGGGCTTCCGGTATGAACGCTCTGCTGGCGGCGATGGACATGGCCAAACCGATTGTCTGTACCGCCATTCCCCAGACGCGCGAACTGCTTACGGATGGCCGTGATGCGCTGCTGGCGCCGCCGGAGAGTCCCCGGGAAATCGCCGGCCGGATCAACGCCATTCTGCAGGACAGGAGTCTGGGGGAAAGGCTGGGGCGGGAGGCCGGCGCGACTTATTCGCGGCTCTGCGCCCCGGAGATTCTGGTGTCGCAAATGAGCTCCATTTACAGCCAGATCCGGCAGGACCCCACCCTCCGCGGCACGGTGGTTTTGCCGGCGGATGCGACTACAGGGCACTGGGACGGCGCGCCTCGGTCCGGGGAAAACAGCCGGAATGCTTGAGCAGTTTGACCAGTCCGGCGCTGTGCTGGGCACGGGCGAAACACATTTCCGCATCCGTAATGCCTATACACGCTAATATATCAACTTGTCCCGAAGCAAGCGCGAAACGCGAAGGAAAATCATCCGCCGGGGCGATCAGCAAATGGCGCAGCAGGCAGTCCGGCGTGCCGTCGATCGTCCGGCCCAGGGGTACGCGATCCATCGGTTCGAGAAGCCGTCCCGCAAGCAGGCCGCAGGCCGCCAGCGTCTGCACGGCTCCAAGCCAGTTGAGTACGCCGATCGGCCAATGCGCCGGTTCGCCGGTTTGAATGAAGAACTCAAAACCCAGACCGCTCGCGCCGCACGGGTCGGCGCCGGATGGGGGGACTCCCCACGGATTGGAAAGACCCGAAGTTGCATAGATCCAATCGGGCCGATCCGCCCGCCCCGGCGATACCACCACACCGGTGGTTTGCCAGCGGGGATCAATTGTTTCCTGGCCGAGTTGGTGGAAAAGCGAATCCGGCGGCTTGTGTATCTCCGGAAGGATGAATCCAAAAATCTTGCGGTATACGTCTTCTTCGCGCTGCCGCCAGACATCCTCGAACCATTGTTGCCATTCCGGTTCATCCGTCGCCATGAGCCATTACGCCTTGAGCCTTTTCTGTCGCGGATCAGCCCGCAACAGAAGAATGGGTATGGAAAGACTGTGTTGCAGTTCCCGGGCGGTGGTGCCCAGAACCAGATCGGCCAGAAAACGATGGCCATGCGTGGTCATGGCAATCAGGTCGCAGTGGCGGCGTTTGACCCAAAGAATGATCTCCGTCGCCGGGTTGCCGAAGGCGAGTTCCGCCTCCACCTCGAAACCCTCCCGGCTCAGTTCGGTCTGCAATCGCACCAGATACTCCCGATCGGCGGTGACTTCGGGGCTTACCGCCTGGGGGCCGAAGCGGCGGGCGGCCCAGCCGTCCGCGACGTGAAGCAGCACCAGGCGGCTCCGGCACAAAGCGGCCAATGGACGTATATGCCGCAGAATAATCTGATCCGCCGCAGTGGTGTCAAGGGGAATAAGAATCGTGCGATACACGCTATCCTCGCAGCTCTGCCCCGCCGCGCGGTATCAATCGGGCCGGCGCCCCGCGGACGCGACGATCACCTCGGCGAACCTGTCCGCGCCCCCCCCGCGGAGCGCCCGGCCGCGGAGCGACTCGCCGCCGAACCGGCGGAAACCGCCCCATTGCCGCCTTCCTGTAGCGTCTTGAGTTCGCGCTTCTGAGCCTTGCGCATCTGGCGCCGCCGCCGTTCGCTGGGCTTCTCATAATAGCTGATTCGCTTCATCTCTTTGATCAGCCCCTCTTTCTCACAGAGCTTTTTGAAGCGTCGCAGCATCTGATCAACCGTTTCATTGCCACGCGATTTGACTTTCAGCATGTATGCATTCCTGTTCGTTCTCTTGTTCGTCTTTCCGTTGTCCATCCGATGGTATAGAGACCGGATATTTTCCCATCGGCGCCTGTTGCCACAATGCAAAAAGCACCCGTCCTTCGACTACTTCCGCCAATGGGGGCCGGAAAAATGCAGTATAATGCTTACAAGCGGCCTTCGCAATGCCCGGACAAACATGAAGGATGTGGCGGGTGTGGCCGTATTTTTTGGCAAAGCCGGCCCCGGTTGAGCCGACGACGTTATTGGGAGCGCGGCTGTCCCTGTCTGCGTCAGCTTGCCGGCCAGTGGGTGCAGACAGGCGCACAGGCAGGCCCAGCTGCCAAGTTGGCCGAAGAAAGTAATTTTCTTCATAGAGGCAATCACCGTGTTAAGCCGGTTTTTGCCCTGTTGCCCAAAAAATACGGCCATTCACCCATATTCCGGGTGAAATGAAAGATAGCTTGCAATAGCCGGCGGCGTTAAACGTTTCTCTGGAAAAAGGATGGCTGTGGATTCGCAGGCCCTTACCTTCTTGCTGGCGCGATGTCGCACCGGTGACCGCGGCGCATGGGACGCGCTGGTGGACCTGTACTGGGAGCGGTTATACGGTTACGCCCTGCGTGCCACCAGGAATGAAGCGCTGGCCGGCGACCTCGTCCAGGAAACATTTTTGCGAATCGTACAACGTTTCGGCCGGTACAACGATTATGGCAAGTTTGAAGCGTGGATGTTTCGCATTCTGCTCAATCTGATTCGCGATCAGGGGCGGATGAAATCGCTCCATCCCGTGCCCCTTACCATTGCACGCAACGGCGAACATTCTCTCGGCGTGATCGATGGACTACCGGGAAAATCCGCCGCCCCTTCGGAACCGCTGGAACTTAAGGAAAACGTCGACCGCTTATTTGACGCCATGGAGCAGTTATCGGACATGGAAAAACACGTACTGTTTTTGCGACATTTTTCCGACATGCCTTTTAAGGAAATAGCCAGGATGCTCAACTGTCCGCTGGGTACCGTATTGGCGCGCGCCCACCGGGCGTTGGGAAAGTTGCGCGTTCTCATGGAGGTGAGTCATGAAACAATTTAGCTTATCAAAAATCTGCCTGCTTGCTGTTTCCGGAGAGCTTGGCGCCGCTGCCTGGGAACGCCTGCGGAAACACTTATCAACCCATCCGGCGGCCCGGCTTGAGTACGAGCAACTTCGCCGCCGGTTTGACCAACTGCAATCGCTGCCGCGGCTGCCCGAGGAACTCGACCCGGTAAGCCGCGCGCGGATTGCCGCTTCCATCAAGCGGGGCATTCACAAAGCCCTGGAACAACAGCGGCACATGGAACGCCGGCGAAAAATGATGCGAGCCGTCTATCGATGTCTTTCGGTGGCGTCGGGCGTAGCGGCGTGCCTGATCATCGCCGCCGGTGTTTACCTGGTCCGGTTGCGCGAGCAAATACAGGAACAGAACATTCTCGATGCCGAAAGTACGTTTCAGGAAGTGGCGCAAAGCAATCTGCCCGGGACAAACAACTCCCCGCTCGGTTTGCTGGCCCGTCGCATAGAGCGAATGGAAAAGTCGCGCGGTCTGGCGGCGGAATCGGGCCTTGGCGATGCGAACTGGATGAATCTGCTCAACGCCCTGGATAAGGTGAATCTCGATGAAACGGCGCCGGCGCCGAGCGATGCCGGCTATTGATACCAGTATGTCACTGGAAGGAGACTCTGAATTGATGATCATCCGCCCGAACACTCGATCGTTCCTGATCGCTCTGGTCGCCGCCCTGGGTTTGCTGACAGGACGGCTTGTTTCGTCCGCTTTGCCTGCGGCCGCGAACTCACCGGTGAAAAGGGTGGCGTTGCGCCCGGCACCCCCTCCGCGGCCGGCTGCGACCACGGCACCCGTGGTTTTGAAATCACCGGTGAAAAAGGCGGCGCCGCCACACCCCTCACTCTCCCCGCGGCCGGCTGCGACCACGGCGCCCGCGGCTTTGAAACCACCGGTGAAAAAGGCGGCGCCGCGCCCGCCTGCCCCCCAACTCACACCTGCACAAATCAATCAGATCATGGACTTCCTCCACAAAACACAACCGGAGACGTACCACAAGGCCCAGGTTTTGCGACGAACGGATCCGAAACAATTTGTCACGCTCATCAACAAGGCCGCGCCAAATTTCAAACGACTCGAACAACTGCAGAAATCCGACTCCAAGCTGTTCGACATGACCCTTGAGAATCTGGCGGATACACACAAATCCTTCCAAATCGCCGACGAATTGCGGCAACCGAACCTGCCGCCGGCACAGATGAAAAAACTGCAAAATGAACTGGTGCGGGTGGTCGCTTCCCAGTTCGAACTTCATCAACGGATTCGCACGCACGAGCTTAACCTTCTGCTGCGCCGCCTTAACAAGCTCAAAGCGCAATTTCAGCTTCGCCGGAAACAACGCGCGGAAATCATCCAGGCCCGCGTACGCGCCCTGATCGGTAAACCGCCAAGCGTCAACTGGTAATGCCCGCATCATAAGAGCGGATAATTTTCAGGACGGCTTGCGCACGGCCAACGAATAGAAGGGGCGATTTTCTCCGGCGTACTTGCGCTCGAAATTGGTCCCCACCAGCATTTCGTCCAAACCGGTCAGAGGCGAATCGAACGGTACGCGCCGGAGCGACGGACAACCCGCAAGCGTCTCTTCCATATAAGAAAAGTAGCCCGGATGATCGGTAACGATGCGCATTTTTCCCAGCGGCTCGAGAATTCTCCACACCTGCTGAATAAACGCCGGCTGAATGAGACGGCGTTTGTGATGGCGCAATTTCGGCCAGGGATCGGGAAAATAGATATGCACGGCGGCGACGGAGGCGGTGGCCACGTGCGCTTGAATCCACCCGAGCGCTTCCGCCCGCACCATTCGGCAGTTGTAAAGACCGCGGCGCCGCAGACGGTCGGCGGCGAAATTGCAATACGCCCGCGCCCATTCAATGCCGAGAAAATTACACTGCGGCTGCTGGGTCGCGGCCGCAACCAGAAACGCGCCCTTGCCCGATCCGATTTCAATCTGTACCGATTGGTCGTTTTCGAAAACCTCCGGCCAGCGCAGGTAACCTTGCGCTTCCGGGACGTTCATAAGGATCGGTTCGACAATAAGGTTCGCTCGCAAGGCCATGCTGTGCCCAATAAAAAAGCCGCCACAGGCTGCCGAGTGGGGCGCGACAGCTTTCGTGTGAGCAAAGTGGGAACCCACACGGTGGCGGCAAGAGTACAACAAATTTACCGACTGGGCATAAAGCCCGCCCCACATAATTTTTGCGCGGACGCCGCAGGCAACTTGCCGCGATCAGGCAAACACCGCAGACCTCGCTTGTTCAATTCACCGGCTGGAGCCAACCTTGGACACAAACTCCCACCAGTCTCCATCAGACAAATTCCATTTTATGATCCGAGCGTCTTGAGTCAAGCACCTCATAGCCCCGGTCTTGCCCGGGGTGGAATTCCCGCACGTGATAACCGGTGGCTATGTGCGTGTTCACCGCCGGTTATATGATTTTTTCGGCCCATGGCCGGCGCAGTGCGGCATACTTTATCCTTTGGCCATGGCCATGCCTACTTCGGTATCCGCGCCGCCATAGAACAAAAACCACTTGTCCTGGAACCACGCCAGTCCTTCAATAAACGTATCTCCAGCCTTGTATTGGCCGGTCTTTTCCCATGACTCTTGCGGCCGGAAGAACGGCTGAACCGGGCGCTGGATCAAATGCGCCGGATCGTTCCCCGCGAACAACGCCTGTCCCGCCGAATAGCGGCGCGGGGGGATCTTTGGACCGCGCTTAATATGTCCACCGCTCATGCCGTTATAAAACAGGACGATACCCTCCGGGGTCAACAGCGCCGGCGGCCCGGGCTCAGTCAACCGGCTGTCAAAATATCCCGGCTTGTTTTTAGGAAGCACCAGCCGTAGTTTGCCGGCCGTATCCAGCACGGGCGACCAATGGAGTAAATCCTCGGAATGGGCCAGAAGAGTTTGATCGTCCGCATGCCAGTACATCCAGTATTTGCCGTTTATTTTGGCGGCGATGATCCGGTCGCCGACCCTTTGAGTTACGATTGCCCCCGATTTGGTCCATAGGTCCACGAAGCGGCCGCCAAACGCTTTTCGAAACACCGGCCCATGGCGTTTCCAGTGAATCAAATCCCGTGAGGTCGCGACGCCCAAACGCGCGATTTTGTGATCCCACATGGTATAAGTAAGAATAAAGGTATCGTCATCCGATTGGACAATCCGCGGATCTTCACATCCTCCGGGCCATTCATATTTCTCCCATCGACCCGGTTGCGGATAAAACACCGGTCGCGGCAATGCCGTGAAGTCCCGCCCATCGGCACTTTCCGCGAGGCCAAGGCGCGACGTGTATTGGCCGATGCCCCGGCCGGTGGTATCTTCAGCGCGAAACAGCACATATAGTTTTCCATTCCACGCAATCGCTCCGGGGTTAAAAACATGTGAATATTTCCAACACACCGGTTCCTGGGTGATCGGATCGCGGAACATCGCTTGCTTGTCTGGCCGCAGGATCGGCTGGCCGTTGGCGGGCCTTACAAACGGGCCGATCTGCCAGGGTATGGTTTTCGTCCGCGCCGCTCCGGCCCGCGCCGGTCGCTTGCCATCGATTGCCGCGGCGCCGGTGGTCCGGCCCGGTGCAACAAATTGTTTACGATCCATAATCCATCATCCCTTTCATGCTATTTCGTCCTTAACTTACTCTTGCGATCGTAGCCGGTGATGTTAACGTGTCCGGGCCGCCGCTTTTGCCGCCGGCGGGTTCCAGCGTTACCTCGCCGTGGAGGCGGATATCCGCCGACGAACCGCCAATCATCAGCTTGAGTATTCCCGGCGTAAGCACGAATTTTCTTTGCTTCTCATGCCAATACCACAGCGCCTGCTCCGCAAACGGCAGCGTGAAGGTTACTGTTTTGCTTTCGCCGGCCTTGAGTTCAATTCTTTCAAACCCCACCAACTGTTTGATCGGCCGTTTCACCGGCGATGGAGGGGCGGCGATATAAAACTGCACCACTTCGGCGCCGTCGCGCCGGCCGACATTGGTGATCTTCGCCGAGACCTCCACCATTCCGCCACTCCGCAAAGTATCGCCGCTGATGCGCAACCCGCCGTACTTGAATTGTGTGTAGCTTAGACCATGCCCGAACGGATACAGCGGCTCGCCTTCGAAATACATGTACGTGCGGCCCTGCATGATGTCATAATTGTGGAACGGCGGAAGTTGATCGCTGGATTGGAACCATGTCGTCGGCAATTTGCCGCAGGGGTTGTAGTTGCCGAACAACACATCGGCTATGGCGGTTCCCTGGGCCTGCCCGGCGAATAAGGAACAGACAATGGCGGGAAGGTTGCGCTGTTCCCAGTTAATGGCCAGAGAATTATTGGTGTTAAGCACCAGGACGGTTTGAGGATTGGCGGCATGCACCGCCCGAATCAATTCATGCTGCGGACCGGTCAAACCAATGGTGTTACGATCCATTCCTTCGCAATCAACTGATTGGTCGATACCGCACACCATGATGACCAGATCAGCCTTGCCGGCGGCGCGCACCGCTTCCAGAAAAGCCTTTTCATCCTTTTCGCCCCGAATGCCGCAGCCGCTATGGTAAACAACTGTTGGTTTGCCGGCCCGCGGCGCCATAGGCGGTCGTGGCAAGAGTTCAAACAAACGAATTTTGAACAGGCCCCCGGCGGGACAGGAAAATCTTAAAAATACTTTATGGCGACCGGTGATGCCACCCAAGGGAGCGGTCACAGTGGCGTAATTGCGCCAGCCGCCGGGTGGAATCTCGAGTTTGACGGCCCGCGGCCCGTCCTGATCATCCAGGTGTACGGCAATATTTCCACCGGGCTTCAAACTGACGACGCGTAGGACCATCTCCTGTTTATTGGTGAAATCCTGCGGAGGAAATTCCAGCCATGAACCGTTGGGAATACGGGAAAAATCGAGATTGGTTCCGCTGCCCGGCGCCCCCTGGTCCTGCAGATTGGGACTTAAACCAACCGCTTGGCCGGCGCGGACAAGTCCCCTGGAAACGTCCACCCCCAAGGCCGCCGCAATGCCATCCAGAGGTGAAACGTGAACGGCTGGAAAACCGGCGTAACTGCCGGCCTCAAATCCGGCGGTGGGACCTATGACCGCCACCGATTGAAGTTTCGCCGGATTCAAAGGCAGTAAATGGTTTTCATTTTTGAGCAACACCACGGATTGCCGCGCCGCTTCCAGCGCCAGATGGCGATGTGCGGGAGAATCGACCACATCCATGCTTATAGAGCTATAGGGAACTGTTTCGGCGCGATCGAACTCGCCGAGCAAAAACCGTACGGTCAGCGCGCGAACCACCGCGCGGCTGATATCCGCCGCGCTGACCAAATTAAGATCAACCGCCCGGCGCAAGTGTTGCTGAAAAGTGTCGCCGCAATTTTGATCACATCCCGCCTGGATGCCCAGCGCCGCGGCCTGCGGCAGCGTGGGCACGTAATGATGCCCGTTTACTATGTTGGCAATGGCGTCACAATCGGAGACCACATACCCGCGGAAGCCCCAGCGATCGCGCAGCAGATGGGTGAGTAAAAAATGATCGGCGCAGCAAGGCACGCCATTGATGGCGTTATAGGCGCCCATCATGGTGAAGACGTCGCCATCAATAATACAAGCACGGTATGCCCGTGTGTAATACTCCCGGAAACTGCGCGAATCGACCGAGGCATCCGCCCGATGGCGATTATTTTCCGTATTGTTGCAGATAAGGGCTTTGGCGCAGGCGGTGGTTTTCAGATAATCCGGATTATCCCCCTGCATCCCGCGGACGGACTCCACCGCCAGGGAGCCAACATGGCAGGTATCTTCGCCGTAAACTTCCTGGCAGCGGCCCCAGCGCGGATCCCGCGTGATGTTCAACAAGGGAGGAGAGTAATAGGTCAAGCCGACACCGTGGACATTGTGATAGGCTCTGGCCTCGCTGGAAACGGCCTGGAAAACGCGACGGAGCAACCCCCGGTTCCAGGTGCAACCCAACGCCGTGGGCGTCGGGAACAGGGTTACCGGGGGAAGGCGGCGCAGACCATGCAGCGCTTCACCGGCATAATATTGATATGCGGGCAAACCAATTCGCTCAATGGCCGGGGCACGATTGCCCGTCTGGCTTATCTTCTCGTCGAGCGTCATTTTTGCGACCCACGCCGCGGCCCGATTCCACGCCTTGTGATATGCTTGTGCGGATATGCCATTGCGCGGGGCGGGGGGAGTCATATTCATGCCGGACGCGGGTGTTTCCGGCATACTATGGCAGCCGGTCATCACCAGCGCCGCGGCAGCCGTCCAAATGGCTCCAAACTCGCGCCGGTTCATGGGATTCGGCTCAGATAAGGGCTGACCCATCTATTTCACCAGGGGCTTTCGGAACAGTTTATCATGTTGCCAGCGAAGCCCCTCGATTTTGGGACGGGCGGCACGGGCCAGATTCATAAAGTCATCCAAACGCAGCGGTTCGAAACGCGCCGGTGGCAGGCGCTTCATCACCTGGTCAAACAGATAAGGGTTCCCCGTATAGATTACCACGAACCATGGACCGGAAATCTGTTTGGCCTGTGCCAGGAGTTGTCTGGCCATCACCGCAGGATCTTTGAGCTTGTAATAATCGGGACTATACGCCACCGGGATACCGGCGGCGGGATATTCAACCGATTGGAAGCCGCTGCTCCATTGGGTAAGCCCATGTAAGCCGCTGGTCTTCAGGAAGGTATTCCACAATCCCCGTTTTTTCAAATTGTCATCCCACCAGATGTCGCCGATGGTCAGCCCGCTGGCGCGCAACCCTTGATGGATCAGCCGTGCGTATGGAATTAAAAGCTTCTCGGACATCGCATCCGGATGTGTATAACCCCAGCATGAATCGGCGGCGAAGAAATAATCTTGCGGCGTCGCCGTCTTGTAGTAATAACTCACGAGTCCGGGAAATTGCCGATAGAGCAGTGGATCCATGCCCCAGTTGATGGGAAACCGGCCGCGTTCGGGTTGAATCCAGGCGCCGAAATTTTCCAGGGCGGTCAGACATTTAAGCGTATCGCCCTCGTTGACCATGAACGCGATGTAAATTTTATCTTGAAGCAGTTGGGTTTTCTTTTTTCCGCCGGGTTGGCCAAAAGGTTTGGTCAACACCGGCATGCCATGGTAAAAGGTTCCGTTCCCATTGGCGGTGCATATCAGAACATGACCGCGACGCGATATATGATTGACCAGGGCATTTTCGCCCGGCAGGCCCCAGCCGTAAACCGGTGCCCATGGCTCAAGATGGTTGAGGATTTTGTCTATCAAGCCGCCTTCCAGAGCAATCTCTTTGAGCTTCCCGGGATTATGTGTGGGGTGCGAGTTGGAATTGCCATAGTCAAGTTGCAGGGTAAACCAGCGCTGCTGAATCGCCAGGTCCACGTCGGGGAGCGTATCGAAGGCGGTGGAACCATAATCAAGAACGCGCGAGAAAACTCCATGCCGGGAGCATTCCGGCAGCAGATGCGCAATCGCCCAACGGTGGGCCGCCACGCGCCGGGGCAAGCCGGGTTGATATTGTGGATACAGGCTGCCCACATCAAAGACTGTCGCCGGCGGGTGTTGCAGCCGTGAAAACCATTGGCGGCGCACCATCGGTGTTACAGGGATCGCATCGCGCAATCCCGCCATGGTCGCCGCCACCGCCAGGTCGTCATCAATATTGTGATAAAGTATCACACCCTTTATATGAGCCGAGCAGCGGGCGATCAGTTGTTCGACGGTGCATGTCCGAAACCGAAACAGACCGAGCCGGGCCAACTCGGCTATCCAGAAATCATCAATGGAGCGGTATTTTTTTGATATTTTCGCCGCTATCGCCGGATTCCATCCGGCAAAGCTTTCTCCGGGCTTGAAATGAAAGCCGAACCGCAGGAAGGCCAGGGACCGGCCATAATTGAGAAATACGCGCGAACCGTTTCGATTCGCCAATCCCTGCAACGCCGCCATGGTCAGACGCTCGTCGGTGGTAAAGCTTCCCGCGTCTATCACCCATACCAAAGGCGGTTTCGACCTCCACGGCTCTGCCGCGACAGAACCATCTCTCGCCATCAATCCGCCAAGACCCACGGCGGCGAGGACTTGCAGCATATCGCGCCGTGAAAGCAGCGCCGCTGTTTCATTTTGTAAATGCCCCACGCCTTTCCTGTCGATTCTACTCATTCGCTGTTTCCTTGTATTTGAAGCCCGGTCCGCGCGGTGTCCTCGGCCGTCGGCTCGCTGGTGTGGCCGTGGCCCACATAAGCCGGCTCCACCGAATGACTCCGTGCCCTTCCGCACCGTTCTCGTGAGTTGTTTAACTCGCCGCCGGTCCTGATGCAAGCCCTGCGGGGGGGCGGCAATCCCGATAGCTATCGGGATCAGGAGCAACAGCCGATTCCTCCTCGGCTGCCGGCCTTCTTATATTTCTTGAGGCAGGTCATCACATTGACGCGGCGGAGGTAGCCTTTCGTTGTGTCGTCAGGTATCTTCACCCAGCCATCGTGCACGAAGTAGCTTTGCTTCCGCAGGAGCAAGAGGCGTCATAGGCGCCCCGCGCGTCTGGATTGTTACTATTGCAGCCGCGTGCGGTACTCTGCGCATGCCGCCACCAGCGACGATGGCGGCGTCCCTTCCATCGCTCCTTGCTGACACATCTCATAAAGGCGCTGGGTTTGGTCTTGACAATCGCGCTCCCGTATGAGGCGCGGATACCTGTCGGTCTCGTTTACGTTCTTGCCGGCCAGATAAGCGAGCCATGTCTCGATGTTTCGGGCTGGGGCAAAAATCGCCACTCGTTCGTCAGCCTGGCGGCGCTCGGAATCCTTTTCGCCACAGGCTTTGTCAATCTGCTCCACACGCGTGGCGGATTGTGCCGCGTCCGCATCGATAAGCACAACCAATGCCTGACCAACTCTGTGCTTTCGCACCCGATAATAGGCAAGCTCCTTGACAAATCGTTCCCGAACGAATTGCTCGCCTGAACCACGGCCTCGCGGGCTGACTTCCACTCTCTGTACCCTTACCTGCTTGCCAGCCAGCGCCAGGAATCTTCGAGCGAATGCCTCGTGTTGGCGATCCTCACACAAAATGACGACTTGAACATTTCGGCTCATTGGTCCCAACCCCGCGCGATAACCTCAGATAGTTTCAGCACTCCATCGACGGCCATCTCCCTGGCGGGCCGTACGATTGTCGCACCCGAGGTTTCCCGCCGGAGTACCAGACCTCTGTCGCCGCCGAGATAGTCAATCAACTCCGGATGGTGCGAACAGAGCAGCGCCTGCGGCACCTGCCCGCCGCACGCATCGGCAAGCGCGATCAGCCAAGGTTGAATCTCGGCCAGCGCGACGTAATTGTCCGGTTCGTCGAGCAACAGCGTGTATCCTTGTCCCGCCGCCAAGCTGACCAGGGAGTACAGGGCGATCAACGCACGCTGTCCATCAGAGATCTCGTCCAGCCGTAGTTCATAGCGTTCGCCGAACTGGTCGAACATGACCATTAAAGCCCGTGTGTCGCGACCAACCTTCTCCATTCGGATACCCCGGAAGCCCGCGACCACATCCTGCAACGCCTTCGTAAACTCGGGTACCAGTTCCTGTCGTTCCAGCAGTACGTGCCGATACCACGCCGCGAAATTATGGGCGTCCCGTTGCAAGACCGCATCTTCGGTTGACGATTCCGCCACGAAGCTGGCGGGATACAGGCCACAAACAATCACCTTGCGCATGAAATCCAGAAACCGTGTGAGCTTCGTGTTTTCGGGGCGTGAAGGCACGCGCGCCAGCGCGGACTCCGTCCAGTCGGCGCCGAACGTCGGCCCCTGGGTATGATCATCCCGGTATAGATGCACTTCGCCAAGCTCAAAGATGAACAGCGGCTTGCCTTGCGATTCCAGGCTTTCCAGCGAGATCCGCGCCTTGCGGCTTGCCCGTTCGTGCTCGACCTCCAGCCGATAGCGCATTTCATCTCCTTCCAGAACCGTATCCAGTTCGAACACCTGCTTGTCGCGTTTTTGCCAGCGCGTGAGCGTAGCGGTCAGAAAGGCCGCCTTGTCAGTAATCCTGGCTTCGCCGCTTAGCAGTTGTCTCAATGCGAATATCGCATCCAGCACGGATGTCTTGCCAACACCGTTGGGACCAAGCAGCAACGTCAGATCTTGAAGCTCGAGCTTGAAATTAACCAGACTTCTGTAGTTGTCTATGTAAAGGCGTTTGATCATTGCAGCATCCTCTCTGGGGGCCGGGAGACATCATTATTCACCGCCTCTCCGGCAGCTTGTTTGACTTTGTATGTGTAATGACAATCGTTTTGACGGTTGCCGTCAAATTTTTCGTTGTCCGCAAAATCCGCGGTCTTCTCGTCCCAGTCCCGGAACCACGGATATTCGGCTATGGGCCGCTGGATTTTTTTGCCGCGGTATTTGGTCCATTTGAAGTTCGGCTCGTGATAGAGAACGCCGGCCTCCTTTCTAACGTTGGGCAAATCGGACGCCAAAACGGCGGGTGGCACATTTCGTCGTTTGTTTGGCTGCTCCCGAAAAAATTGCCGCTGCGTTAACTCTCGAGGATGGAGCCATCGCCATCAAACGTTGAAAAGAAAGTGGACGATGTCGCCTTCCTGCAGCACGTAATTCTTGCCTTCCGAGCGCATTTTTCCCGCCGCGCGAATGGCCGCTTCGCTCTTGAGTACTTGCAAATCTGCAATATTGTACACTTCGGCCCGGATAAAGCCCTTCTCAAAGTCGCTGTGGATGACACCGGCCGCTTGCGGCGCCGTGGTTCCCTGGGCGATGGTCCAGGCGCGAATTTCTTTCGGGCCGGCGGTGAAAAAGCTCTGCAGACCCAGCAGACGATACGCCTGGCGCGCCACCGCGTCCAGCGCCGGCTCCGGCAGCCCCAGGTCCTTGAGCATGGCCTGGCGGTCCTGATCCGTTAGTTCCGCCAGTTCCGCCTCCAGCTTGGCACATACCGGCGTCATCGCGCCGCCCTCATCGGCGGCCCGCCGCCGCACCACTTCGGCCAGCGGTCCGCGGCCATGTGGATCCGACTCATCCACATTGGCGACATAGAGGACTTTTTTTGCGGTCAACATTCCCCAGGAACTGATGGCTTTGCGTTCTTCCGGTTTGTAACCAGCCAGAAGGGACCGCAGCGGTTTACCGCGCCGGAGCGATTCCGCGCACGCTTCCATCAGACCCAGGACCATTCCGGCTTCTTTACCGCCGGTGCGGGCGAGACGGCGGTGCTTATCGAGCGACTTTTCCAGTGTTTCCAGGTCGGCGAGCATCAATTCGGCGTCGCTGATATCGATGTCGCGCTGCGGATCAACACCGTGCTCCACATGCAGTACTTCACCGTCTTGAAAGCAACGCACGACGTGTAAAATGGCGTCCACCTCACGGATATGGGCAAGAAACTTGTTGCCCAATCCTTCTCCGGAGCTGGCGCCGCGGACCAGGCCGGCGATATCCACCACTCGCAGCAGCGCCGGCACGATTTTTTCGGTTGCGATAAACTTGTTGATTTGCGCCAGGCGTTCATCCGGAACGCTTACCACGCCGACGTTTGGTTCAATGGTGGCAAAGGGGTAATTCGCCGCCAGCGCTCCCGCGTTGGTCAGGGCGTTAAACAGCGTGGACTTGCCCACATTGGGCAAACCGACGATACCAACCTGCATCAAAAAACCACTCCCAAAATAAGTGAAACTGCACCAGCCAGGGCTCGAACCTGGGACCCGCTGATTAAGAGTCAGCTGCTCTACCAACTGAGCTACTGGTGCGGCTGCAATAGTCATTTTAGACCGTCCCGCCGGAGGGTCAAGGCGGGACGCCGGGCCGGCCGGCGAGTATGCTTAATTGCGATGAATACGCTGTATTTTCTTTCGCCGCAAGGTCCGGTGGCGCAACGGCTCCCTGATTTCCAACTGCGCCCCGAGCAGATTCAAATGGCGGCGGCGGTGGACCGGGCATTTGAGGAAGGCGGGCATCTGATCGTTGAAGCCGGCACGGGCGTTGGCAAATCGTTCGCCTACCTGGTTCCCGCCATTCGCCAGGTGATCCAACACGGTCGGCGTGTGGTAATTTCAACCCACACGATCAGTCTCCAGGAACAACTCGTGGAAAAGGACATTCCATTTCTACGGGCGGTCAGCGGCGAGGAATTTTCGGCTGTTTTGTGCAAGGGGCGATCCAATTACCTTTGTCTGCGCCGTTGCGAGCAGGCCCGCCAGAAAGTCGTGGACCTTTTTACGCAGCCGGCCCTGCTGGATGACTTGGATATGATCCAGCAATGGTCAAAAAACACCAGCGACGGTTCACTGTCCGATCTGCCGCGCCAACCCGCCTGGCAGGTGTGGGATAAAGTTTGCGCCGAGCACGGCAACTGTCTGGGACGGCGCTGTAAATTTTATGAGCCATGCTTTTACCAGGCGAGCCGGCGGCGTATCCAGAACGGCCGGCTATTGATCTGCAATCACGCCCTGCTGTTTTCCGATCTGGCCGTGCGGCGCGCCGGATCGTCCATCCTGCCTGATTACGACCTGGTGGTGATCGACGAAGCACACACGATGGAAGCCGTCGCCGCCGATCATCTGGGGCTGAGCCTCGGCGAAACCCAGGTCATGCGTCTTCTGGGCAGCCTGTTTCAACCGCGCACGGGGCGCGGATTTCTGGCGAGTCTTCACCACGCCGATGCCCAAACCGCCGGGGAAGCCGTGGCCGACGCCCAGTACGTGGCCGAGAAGTTCTTTGATCATCTGGCTCTATGGAAACGCGAACAAGGGTCAGCCAATGGGCGCATCCGCCGGAAGGGGATTGTGGAAAACATCCTTTCCCCGGCTTTGCGGCGGGTGGAATGCGCCCTGCGGGCACTGGTCAATTCCCGCGAGCCGGGTGCGGGAAAAAGCGGTCCCATTCCTCCGCCGCTCGTGGACAATCCACAAGAAGGAAAGCCGCTGTCCGGTCCGGCCTATGAAATTGAAAAGGACCGCTTCGAACTGAACTCTCTGGCGGACCGCTGCGGCGGCCAGGCCTTGGCGCTCAATACTCTGCTCAATCAGGATCAGCCGGATGCGGTTTATTGGATGGAAGATCGGGGCCGCTCCACGCGGCGGCTTTCCCTGCACTTATGCCCGGTGGACGTGGCGGAGCATTTACGGGCCAATCTCTTCGATGCGCATAAATCCGTTGTCCTCACCAGCGCCACGCTGGCGATCGGCCGCCCGGGGGTGAAAACAAACAACCCGACGGGCGCGGCCCGGCCGGGTCCCTTTGCCTTTCTCCGCCGCCGCATCGGTTTGGACAAGGCCGGGGAATTGTTGCTCGGCTCGCCTTTTGATTACGCCAACCAGGTCACGCTGTACCTGGAAACCGGATTGCCCGCCCCGGATGAAAATGGCTTTGCCGAGCAGTCCATGCGGCGGGCGCTGCATTACCTGCGGCAGACCGAAGGCCGGGCCCTGCTGCTTTTCACCAGCTATGCCGCCCTGGATCGGGCCGCGGCGATTCTCGAACCGGAACTGCAAAAGCTGGGCTATCCACTGCTGGTCCAGGGCCGCAGTCTCACGCGCAGCCAATTGCTGGCGCGCTTGCGCGGTCAGGATCACAGCGTGCTCCTGGGAACCGATTCCTTCTGGCAGGGAGTGGACGTGCCGGGCGCGGCGCTGGGCAACGTTATCATCACCCGCCTGCCCTTCGCCGTGCCGGACAAGCCCTTGATCGAAGCCCGTATGGAAGCGATTGAAAACACCGGTGGAGATCCGTTTCAGGAATATTCCATACCGGAGGCGGTGATCAAGTTCAAGCAGGGATTCGGCCGGCTCATCCGCGCCAACCAGGACAAGGGCATTGTGGTGGTGCTTGATAAACGCATCGTTACCCGCCGCTACGGACGGTTGTTTCTTGACGCTCTGCCGGACTGCCGTGTGGAAAAAGTGCCGTGACGGGCGAGGCGGGCGGGTAAGGGGGGTATATCGTTTACAAGTTTCCCGCGGCACGGATAATGCGCCGTAGATTGATCGGAGTATGACATGACGCCAACCGCGGAGAATCAATCCCAACCGCGCCTGCTTACCGGCGACACCCCCACCGGCCGCCTGCACCTGGGCCATTGGGTGGGTTCGCTGGAAAACCGCGTGCGGATGCAGGATCAATACGAGTGTTATTTCATCATCGCCAACGCCCACGCTTTCACCACGCGCGCCGATCAGCCCGATGAAATCCGCCAAAGCGTTCTGGACATCGCCGCCGATTATCTGGCCGCGGGCATTGATCCTCGCCGCAGCACCATTTTTGTGCAGTCTGAAATTCCCGCCATCGCCGAACTCACGTTTTTCTTCGCCATGCTCGTGCCCTTCGGCCGCCTGATGCGAAATCCCACCCTGAAAGACGAAATCCGCGATAAGGGCCTGGGCGATAATTACAGTTTCGGTTTCCTCCTTTATCCCGTCGGCCAGATCGCCGACATTCTGGCCTTTCGGCCGCAACTGGTTCCGGTGGGGGAAGACCAGCTGGCGCACCTGGAATTGACCCGCGAAGTCGCCCGGCGGTTCAACCAGCTTTATTGCGGCGTAAACCCGCAAACCCGGGACGAGGATTGCCTCAAAGCCGGCGGCCTGTTTCCCATCATTGAACCCCGGCTCGGCCGCGTGCGCCGTCTGGTCGGCATCGGCCCGCCCAATGCCGCCGGCCAGTTGCTCAAGATGAGCAAATCGCTCCACAACGCCATTTTCATCAGTGACGATCCGGACGCGGTGCGAAAAAAAGTGATGGCGATGTATACCGACCCCAACCGCCGGCGCGCCGCCGATCCCGGCACGGTGGAAAACAACCCGCTTTGGATATTTCATGAAACCTTCAATCCGGATCAGAATTGGGTTCGCCAGGCCGAGGAAAAATACCGCGCCGGCGCCATCGGCGACGTGGAATGCAAGAAAAAACTTGTGGATGTGCTGGTCGCGCTGATCGAACCGATGCGGCAACGGCGATTGGCCTTGGAAAAAGACCCGGGCCATGTGCTGGCGGTGCTGCGGGAGGGAACCGCCCGGGCCAACGCTCTGGCCGGGCAAACACTGCGCCTGGCCAAGGCGGCGCTGCGACAAAATTACCTTTAGTTAATGCGTGTGTGAGAAAATATTGTGCTGCCGTCGTCGGCTCCCGCGGTACTCCCTGTCAACTGGGCGCAAAATTGGCGCCGCGTATCATTAAGCTGAAGGTGTCCTGCACCGTGCGGATGGGATAACCTGCCATAATGTTTCAATCTTGAAATGCGCGCGGTATATAGCGGTATATACTGGTCTGCCGGGACCTTAGGTTTCGCAATCAGGCGATCGCCTATTCCCGGAGCCGGTATGTCGCGCCATGCGCAAGGGAATCACCCGTGAATCTGGAATGTTCCATATCCATTCGCGTGCGCTATGTCGAATGCGATGCGATGGGTTATCTGCATCATTCGCATTATCTGCCCTATTTTGAAATGGGGCGCACGGAACTGCTGCGCCAGTCCGCAATGAGTTACCGCGAGCTGGAGGAACAAGGTGTCTTCTTCGTAGTGGTGCGGATCAGCGCGGCGTTCCGGAAACCGGCGCGGTACGACGACGAACTGACATTGAAAACAAAAATCATCCGGCAAACGCATGTGCGCATCGACCATTCGTATGAACTGGTTCACGTCCACAGCGGGCAACTCCTGTGCACCGCTGAGAGTTCCATCGCCTGTGTGGACCGGGCGGGAAAGGTAATTCCGATACCGGCAACGCTCGCCGGCGATTTCCAGGCACGCCGCGTTACGGGCGTCAACGTCCCCGCCGGCAAGCCGGCGGCTATATGAAGGTGGAATCCCCGCACATAACGCCCCGTCCGTATCGCCTCCTCCCGCTACTGTGCGAGTGGGGTATTTTTGGCCTAAGATTGTCTGTGGATACGGGCGGGGAAGAGCGCGGGGTGGAGGGCGGCATGCCCTTGCGCTTGCCCGCTCCCGAAAAAGCTTTTTACCGGTCCCGCTACCCGCCTGCCGGCGGGCGGGGCCATCGGAATTGACTGTTGGATAACGCGATGGCGGAACTTACAAAGAATCTCCATATATTACTCGATCCGGCCAACCGGCCGGCCTTCGCCGCCCACGAGCGGATATGGTCGAACCACCGTTACGTATACGCGGTGGTATCGCGGCGGAGTGGTGGAATCAGCATCGGCGTGAATCTGAATCCGAATAAGGTCTGCAATTTTGATTGCATTTATTGCAGCGTGGACCGGCGCATACCGGCGCCGCTGGAGAGTAATTCGCCCATGGATCCGGCCCTCCTGGAAACCGAACTGGAGCGAATGCTCACGCTGGTCCGATCCGGCGAAATTTTCCGGTTGGAACCCTTTGCCGGGATCGCGGCTGAACTTCGCCGGCTCAATGACGTGGCGTTTTCCGGCGACGGAGAACCAACCACCTGCCCGCAATTCCCCCGGTGCTGCCGCGTCGCGGCCGGTGTGTTGGAACGCGCCGGAATGGCCCACGTGAAAATTGTGGTGATTACCAACGCCACGATGTTTCGCCGCCCCGGTGTCCGCGAAGCTCTGGCGTTCCTGGACGCGCATCAAGGCGAAATATGGGCCAAACTCGACGCCGGAACGCCGGAATATTACCAGCTGGTGGATCGTACCGGCATTGCCTTGGAGAAAGTGCTTGCCAATATTTTGTGGTGTGCCCGCCTGCGGCCCACCGTGATTCAAACCCTGCTGCTGCGGGTTCGCTCCGAGCCGCCTCCGGAAAGTGAAATCACCGCCTATATCCGGCGTCTGGGTGATATAATCCGCGGTGGCGGCCGGATCAAACTGGTGCAGCTTTACACCGTGGCCCGCCGGCCGGCGGAAGCGTACGCCGCGGCGCTGGCGCCGGAGCAGCTGCTGGCCGTCGCGGCGCGTCTGCGCAACGCGATGCCCGCTCTGGCGGTGGAGGTATATCCGTAAAGGTTATATTTATATATATTTATGAATGATATTGCCAGCCCCGCTCCCTCCCGCTCGTCCGATCTGCCGCCGCCCCGGCAAACGGGGCGCCGCCCGCCGGCGAGTTTTTTCGCGCTCGGCTGCCATGCGCCGCCCGAAGAGATTCAAAGCGGCGGGCGCCGCTACCGCCGGAGGCGGGTTTTCAAGCACGATTTTTTCGCCGCCACGGGCCTTTATGAAGAGGTGAACCCCCATCCGGGAGCCGGCGGGATGGAGAACGCCCAAACTCCGTCGGCTCGCGGGATTGATTCTCCCGCCACCGCCGGCGGCCAGGGCCAACAGGTAGTACTGAAAATTCAGCGAACCTATCCGCTTTTCGGGTTTCCGATGCAATGGCTGGGACGATTGGCCGCCCGGCACGAAACCGCTGTTTTCCGCAGACTCCAGGGAATCGCCGGAATTCCGGAATTCCTCGGTGAATTCGGTCCCACCGGTTACCTGCACGCCTTCGTCCCCGGGCGGGACCTTGGCCCGGCGGGCCAGCCCGACGCCGCCTTTTTCCAGGCGCTTTTTGAATTGCTTACCATGATCCACGCCCGGCATGTCGCCTACGTAGACACCAACAAGCGCGAGAATATTCTCCAGGGCGACGACGGCCGCCCCCATCTGATCGACTTTCAGATTTCTTTTATCGCCCGGCGCGGCGCGCGGGACAATTTTGCGGCCCGGTGGATTCTCCGGCGGCTGCAAGCGGAAGACTGGTATCACTACTACAAGCACAAAACCCGCCTGGCTCCGCAAATATGCACGCCCGCGGATTTCCAGCGGGCCGGGAACCGCAGCTGGTATATTCGTCTGCATCGTCGCATCGCGCAGCCTGTGATTCGATGGAGACGGCGTTTCCTGGCCCGTTACAACAACCCGGCGCCCGGGCGTCGCTGAAGTTGCGGGAAGAACCGCAACCGTGCGGGAGTCGTAAATGTCCAATCTCCGCCGAACTGTCATAACGGGAATCGGCGTGGTGGCGGCCAACGGCGTGGGCGCGGACGCTTTTACTCAGAGTTTATACAACGGCGTCAGCGGCGTGGACTGGATTGATTCGTTTGACGCGTCCCCGCTCAAGGTCCGCTTTGCCGCCGCGGTGAAGAACTTCGATCCGCGACGGGTTCTGGACGAACGCGACGCGCGGCGCGTCGGCCGGCTGGTTCCTCTGGCGGTTGCCGCGGCGCGCGAAGCGCTGCAAATGGCGGGTATTGCCATCGCGCCCGCTGATCGGGAGCAAAGCCGGCGGATCGGCGTTCTGCTGGGGACCGGCGGCGGCGGCCTGGATTTTATCGAGCCGCAATATCGCGCCTATTTTACCGGCGAAGGCAAATATTCTCCTTTCACCGTGCCGGCCGGCACCCACGGCAATTTATCCAGCGAAATTTCCATCGCCTTGGGATGCCGCGGGTTTTCCCATGTGGTAAGCACCGGTTGCGCCAGCAGCACCGATGCGCTGGGCTACGCCATGCGGCACATTGAGCGCGGCGACGTGCCGATAGTTCTCGCCGGCGGCGCCGACGCGCCGATCACCCCTGGCATTCTTAAGGGATTCGAAATGATGCGGATTCTCGCCGGCGAGATCAGGCCGATTCAGCGCGCCAGCCGGCCGTTCAATCGCGATCGCGACGGTTTCGTGCTGGGGGAAGGGGCGTGGATGTTTGTACTGGAAGACGCCGCGCACGCCGTTGCACGCGGCGCCGTCGTGCTGGCTGAATTACACGGCTGGGCTTCTACCTGCGACGCCTGGCATCGCGTACAACCGGCGCCCGACGCGCTCGAAAGCGCCCGGGCCATTACGCTGGCCCTGGCGGATGCCGGCATAGGGCTGGAACGAATTGATTACGTGAATCTCCACGGCACGGGTACGCGGCTCAACGACGAATTGGAAACCCGGGGCCTCAAGCTGGCCCTGGGCAAACATGCGGCGCGGATTCCGATGAGCAGCACCAAATCCATGATCGGTCATCCGCAGGGCGCCTGCGGCGCCGCGGGCGTGGCGGCGAGCATACTTTCGCTGCGCGCGGGTTTTATCCATCCGACCATCAACCTGGATGATCCGGACCCTTGTTGCGATCTGGATTATGTTCCGGGCCGCGCCCGGCCGAGCGGCGCCGCGACTTGGGCGTTGTGCAACTGCATCGCCTTCGGCGCGAAGAATTCCGCCCTGGTGCTGCGGGTGTGGCGATAAGGAAAAATTATCCGCATTCGCGGCGTAGATCGAACACCGCCCGGGGCGCCGCCGGCGGGCGTGCCGGCGGCTCGAAGGCCTGATCGAATTCAAACACGTTGTCGAAATCGCGGACGGAGTCCCGCGGTGTCTTCCGCATCAACCCGTTGTCGACCATCGCAAAGACAATCCGGCCGAAGTCGCAGGTCTGATGGATGTTCCAATGGTTGAGCACCGCGCGCGCCAGCACGCCGTAACGCTTGATGGCGAAATCGCGTAAACCCAGCGAAAGCTCCCGTCCGGTAATATGACGCTGCTCCAGCGTACACCTGTCGGCGTCCGGGTGAACGCGGCACACCGCATAAGCCAGCCCATCGCGAACAAATTCAAAAGCCTCCGGCGGATAGCGACCGTCGCTTTGCACAATTTGTTCCACCGATTTTTTCTTGGTCTTGTTCATCGTCAAGTCCACTATGGAAGAAATTCTCCTGCCGGACAATTATAGCAACACTCCCGGTCAAGAGGCATAGCCATCGTAGAGATTACGCAGTTGTCTTCCCGAAGCAGCCCCACCTCACGGTGCATGACGCCTTAAGCTTGTTTATAGTTGGTTGGCGGCCATACCGGCGAATATGGCGGGGGGGGTATTATTGACCACCGATTACGCGGTCAAATAACCATCCGATTGGGAGCGCGGCGCGAATTCCGCTCGCGTATGGGTTTTCGCGAGTGAGAACAAGTCATTTAGCGGCGGGTCTCCGCCCCGCGCGTTTGGGGAACTGCCAAGTCGCCGTTTAGCGGCATGCCCTGGCCCGCGGCGTTTACGTCAAGCCACGTCTCCCCCATGACCGGATACCTTGCCATCACTCAATTGGCATTGCCGGTGAACTCCTGCCGACAGGCAGGTCCACCCCAGAGCCGGATATCTCGCCGAATCCGTCATGCGCCGTGCCATCATAATCGCCGGATTTATTGATATTTCTTTTTTTCTGGAGAGGGATATAATCCATGTTGATCTGCCTGTGCGCACCCTTTTTGAGTCCCGCGAGCTATCGGCAGGCATACAGACTGGTCAGACGTTGTCGAGAGCCTGCCTGGTCGAAAGACCGTGAACGGTTTCGTGTAAAGGAGTCAACCATGATGAGGCAAAGCTTCGGTTACGCAAAACTTCTGATGTTGTTTGTGCTTCTTCTGGCGGGAATGGGGGATTTGTTGTCGTTAGGCGGCTGTAATGCAACGCCAAGTCGGCCCTCGCTTTCCATCGCCAATCTAAAAAAGGCCGCCGCGGCCGGCGATGCCCAAGCAATGAACCGCCTAGGTGATCTGTATTATCGTGGCGCCTTGTTTTCACCTGGTTATCAGCATGGGATGCGCTATCCCGCTCCGGATTATCACAAAGCATATATCTGGTATAAAAAGGCCGCCGCCGCGGGTAACACCGATGCGATGTACCACCTCGGTGTACTTTATTATACAGGCGCCGCCCTTTATGCACCTATGCAGAATGCATATTATCCGGATCATCTCCAGGCTTATATGTGGTTTAAAAAGGCTGCCCATGCCGGCAATACCGAGGCGATGGTCTGGCTCGGTCGGATCTACCAACAGGGATGCTTTGGTATTCCGATGAGTGTGAAAAAGGCTCGCTATTGGATGAATAAAGCGGTGGGCGGGGGGAAATCAAGCCGCTGAAAGCCCAAAACGGTGGCAATGGAGGGAGAATGGAGCTAAAATAATCATATTCGCAGTTGTGTCGGGCAGGTGGAACTACGCCCGCCATTGCGGGTGATTCGACGGCCGGGTTGTTCCGGCGGCCGTTCCACCCCGGCAGGAGGCAGTCCGAAGGGGCCGATTATTGCCGGAGATGAAGGGGTTTCAAGGATTTATCAATCGAAGATTCCAACGCCCCCCGGGAAAATTTCATGGCCGGCGCTTAACCGCGCCGTCCGATGCCAGGTAAAGATGATAGACTCGGCGGGCGAGGGTCAAGCCCCGCCAGGCAAGACAAAGTCGCCGGGGCGATCAGGAGAACATTGTGAGTCACGCCAATCATTCGCAAGTACAACCGCCGGCCACGATCCACACCGTCCCGCTGGCTAAGGCCGGGGCCAATATTCAGCTTCTGCTCGATAAAGGAAAAGCGCAGGGGTATCTCACCTACGATGAGATCAACGAGCTTTTGCCGGACGATGCCATTTCGCCCGATCGGCTCGACGCCCTGATGCAGCAGTTCGACGTGCTGGGTGTGGAATTGCTGGATCAGATGCAAGGCGACAAGCAAATTCCACAGGCCGCGCCGGATGAACCCGATAAAAGCATGTTGCACCAGGCGCAGGAGGAAGTCGACAACCTCAAGGAAGAAGACATACCCGAGGTGGGCGCCAAGCGCATCGATGATCCGGTACGAATGTATCTGACGCAGATGGGTGAAATTCCGCTGTTGACGCGGGATGAGGAAATTCGACTGGCGAAAAAAATTGAATTCACCCGCACCTGGTTTCGCCAACGCGTGCTGGAAAATGATTACTGTATCCAGGCCGCTGTTGACATCCTGGCGCTGGTGGCGGCCGGCGAACTGCCGTTTGATCGCACCATGCGCATTTCCACCGCGGAAGTAGACGCCAAGGGAACGATCAGCAAACGAATACCGACCAATCTTGAAACGATCCGCAAGATGCTCGCCCGCAACCGTCACGACTGGGAAAAAATCAGGAGTTCCGCCGGTTCCGAGGGCGAGAAGTACCGGCGGCGTTTGGCCAGCACGCGCCGCAAAGCCGTGAAACTTCTCGAAGAGCTTTCCCTGCGCACCAGCAAAGTGATTCCGCTGATGAAAAAACTCCTGTCCATCAGCGCCAAGCTGAGTGAATTGGAAGAGCAGCTATCCAACCAGGCGACGAAGCTTTCCGAAGACGACCGCCAGGCGATGACCGAGGAATTCGATGGCCTGATGGACCTGGTGCTGGAAGACGCCGGCGCCCTGGCGCGGCGCTGTCAAAACATTCAACTCGTTTTCAACGAATATGAAGACGCCAAACGGAATCTTTCCGGCGGCAACCTTCGCCTGGTGGTCTCAATCGCCAAAAAATATCGCAATCGCGGGCTTTCTTTTTTGGACATCATCCAGGAAGGCAACACCGGACTGATGCGGGCCGTGGACAAGTACGAATACCGCCGCGGCTACAAGTTCAGCACCTACGCCACCTGGTGGATTCGCCAGGCCATCACGCGGGCGATCGCGGACCATGCCCGGACCATCCGTATTCCGGTGCACATGATCGAAACGATGTCGAAGCTGCGCAATATCAACAAGAAACTGCTGCAGGAACTGGGCCGCGAACCGACCATCGAAGAGATCTCGCGCGAAGCCAAGATGCCGATTGCCGAGTGCCGCCGTGTTCTTAAGATCGCCCGGCATCCCATTTCGCTGGACCGGCCCGTGGGGGAATCGGAAGATTCCTATTTCGGCGATTTCATCGAAGACGAGGCGGCCGAAAATCCCGTTGAAACCACCACGCAGGAGATGTTGCGGGACCGCATCGACCAGGTGCTCAAGACGTTGACGTATCGGGAACGTGAGATCATTAAACTTCGCTACGGCATCGGCGACGGTTACACGTATACGCTCGAAGAAGTGGGGAGGATATTCAAGGTTACCCGCGAACGCGTGCGGCAGGTCGAGGCCAAGGCGCTGCGCAAACTCCAGCATCCCGTGCGATCGCGCAAGCTGGAAGGCTTTCTTGATGGATCAATTTTGGCGACACTGGGCGTCATTCCCGGCCTGGGGGCGCCGGCCGATTCGGACGAAAACGTCGATGGCCAGGGAGAGCTATAAATGGAACCGACGCCCGGCGCCATCCCGGGGAGCCGCGGCGGTGTTATCATGAAGTGATACGCTCTTGAAGAAAGGGGGCGAAAGGTATCGACCGGACAGAAGTGTTGAACATGGCGTGCCGACCTGCCGGACAAGTCGTTAAACTGATCGGCAAAAAATCAAATGCTGAGAACTTCACGTTCCCAACAGCCGGCGGCGCAAGCCTCCGGTTGGCCGCCTGATTAAAAAGACGGCCCGGTTCCCGCGGGCAGTCCGCGGCCCGCGGTGAACCGACGACCAGCGGAATGCGCGAATCACAACGTCGATCGGCGATTCGCTAAGACACAGGATCGGCTGGGGTTGCCGGAAGCCGGGCTACGGGCGCCCGGCGGCCCGAGATGAATATGAAGCCTACGCATGTAGATGTGTCCTACAACCTGTCACGGGACGAGGGTTCGACTCCCTCCGCCTCCAGTACCGGATACCGTCCATCGAGGTTCCTGGATGTTTGAGTTCCCCCGGATTCCCACGCCTTTGGACATTGGCCGCACGCTCGCCGGCCATCCGTGGCTTGCCGCAGCCGGGGCGCTCGGCGGCGGAACGGCGTTCCTGGGCTACAGCGTCTTGTACTCCGGCAGCCAGGTTTTCGCCCCGGTTATCAAGCGCATCAAAGACCGCCGCGCCGTGGCCCTTACTTTCGACGATGGTCCCACGCCGGCCTTCACCGGTCCGGTTCTCGACATCCTCGCCCGCCGCAACGTCCGGGCGACATTTTTTTTAATTGGTCGCAATGCGCGGACAAATCCCGATATGGTCGCCCGGATCGTCGCCGAAGGCCATACGGTGGGCAATCACTCCTGGGATCATGATCACCGGGGCGCTTTCGGTTCGCGTTCGTACTGGGCCGCCCAGTTGGAACGGACCAGTCGTATTCTTTTCGACGCCTCCGGTAAAAGCCCGGTATTGTTCCGCGCTCCGATGGGCTTCAAAACATTCAGTCAGGCCCGCGCGGTTCAAAGGGCCGGCCTGCGGTTTGTCGCCTGGCGGGTGCGCGCGTGGGACACGCTTTCCATCTCCGCCCGGACCATCACCCGAATCATGAAGAACCGGGTTCGCGGCGGAGATATTTTGACATTGCATGATGGTCTGGAACCGGCACGCCGGCACTGTTCCCAGGAACAGACGGTGCGGGCGCTGCCGCAGATCATCGAGTATCTGCGGGACCGCGGCTACCGGTGCGTGCCGCTGGAAGCCGCGCTGGATTTTCCCGTGTATGAAAGTACACAAGGAATCTCCGGTAAAGGGGGTTGAGAGTTGTATGGTTCGGCGAGTTTGGTAATATATCATGCAGCGTAACAGAGACGGGAAGCGTTGCCGCCGGAGATGAAGCGGCGGCGGGTTTTTTCTCTCGGCTAAAACCGATGATGGTTCAAACCTGAGAATCATCTTATCAGGGAACAGTTATATGGCCACACAATCCGGCAATGAAGGAACTGGTTCCCGCGGGGGCTCAGGCCAGAACGGCGGCACGCCGCCCGGCGGGGGAGGCGGGTTTCGGGGACGTAAAATAACCAATTGCTCGTTCTGTGGGAAATCCAGCCGCGAAGTCGGCCCCATGGTCGAAGGACCCAACGACATCTACATCTGCGCCAGTTGCTCGGAACTCTGCCAGAATATTTTCCGTCAGGAAAAACGCAAACTCTCCACCACGCGCCCCGTGATCGGCCGGATTCCTCCGCCCCGTCAGATCAAGGAATTCCTGGACCAGTACGTGATCGGACAGGAAGCGGCCAAGCGCGCCCTGGCGGTCGCGGTGCACAACCATTACAAGCGGTTGGCGCACAGCGACGGCCGCGGCGCTGATGATGTTGAGATCGATAAATCCAACGTTCTGCTGATCGGTCCGACCGGTTCGGGCAAGACCCTTCTGGCCAAAACGCTCGCCCGCTGCCTGCACGTGCCCTTCGCCATCGGCGACGCCACCACGCTGACCGAAGCCGGCTATGTCGGCGAGGACGTGGAAAACCTGCTGCTGAAGCTTCTCCAGAACGCCGATTACGATCCGGAAATGGCCCAGCGTGGGATCATCTATATTGATGAAATAGACAAAATCGGCAAGACCAGCATGAACGTTTCGATCACCCGCGACGTATCGGGGGAAGGCGTACAGCAGGCCCTGCTCAAGATGCTCGAGGGCACCGTGGCC
>JAJYDU010000106.1 GCA_021790475.1 Planctomycetota bacterium
AGATCAGGGCGGTAATGTAATGGAGGGGGCACTGGTCCGGTAAGGGGAGGCGGAAGGTCGGGGCGGAAAACAGACTCTTCCACCAGAAGTAGCCCAGCGCCAGGATAAAGAGAACCGCCAGGACGCTTACGAAGCGGGAATATTTGTTGATGGTTTGGCGCAGATGGAGGGGATTCAGATCGTATCGCAGACCTTTCCACCAGGCGGCAAAGACCCGCCGGCGGGCAGGCAAGGGGGGACGCGGAGGAATCATCGATGTCCTCCCTGCCTACCGGCAGGCAGGCTTTTTACCACACAGCCAAAGCCGGCGCGGAGATTCAGGCCGCCGTAAACTATTACACAAATAGGTATATATGTTGTATGGTGATACCCCCCCCCCATATATAGTCCCGGTCCGGCAGGTTGTGATGCAGACCTCCGGGTCTGCCGAGCAACGACCGCAGGTCGGGAGACCGGTCGCCACAAAGTCCCCATCCCGGTACGCCCCGCTTGGCAACGAGTGCAGGTCGGGAGACCCGCGCCACAAAGTCCCCATCCCGGCACGCCGCTTGCCGAGGCGCGCGGTGCGGCGGTAATTCCAGAAGGCATGGCGATAAGCCACCGGCGACTCTGGCGTTCCTTGGCGTTGGTTTACAAACGTGCATGGTCCGCCTCGTTTGCCTTACGCAGAGCTTTTTTTCACCCATGCAGCCGCAACATGCGACACGGCTGTATACCGAATACTTGGATAGTCTAATCCATTTCCGATAATAAGCAAGAGAAAAATTGAGAAATTTTTTAGTTTATGGCCTGGAACGTTATAACTACTGATTAAACAGGCACTTACGCGCCTATAAATTTATGAAGAAATATTGAAATTCCACGACTGGTAGAAGTTCTTCCACTGATTTCGCACGTTTTACCTGTGCATGGCTGTACGATTACGTATCGTCGTCAAGTGGAAAAAAGAGAGCTTGTAACGCAAGACAAATCCGTTTCCTTGGCATAAAATTACCGCCTGTAGCGTTGACAGAATAGAGGCGGCGCTTATGGCGAAAAATACGAATAAATCTATAAAGTCCAAAGTCAGCGCGGGTGGAATTGAACCAGGTCGGCCGGCGCCGGATTTCACTTTGCGCGATGGGCCGGAACGAACGTGGTCGCTGGCGGCCATGCGCGGCAGGCCGGTGATCCTGGCGTTTTATCCGGCCGATTTCAGTCCGGTCTGCGGCGCGCAGCTTACTCTATATAACGAAATACTTGATGAATTTCAGCAATTCGGCGCCCGGCTTGTCGGCATTTCGGTCGATGGGCCATGGTGCCATCAGGCCTACGCCGCGGCGCAACGCCTGGAGTTTTCACTGCTGGCGGACTTTGAACCAAAAGGGGCTGTGGCCCGCCGGTATGGCGTGTATCGGGCCAGGGACGGCGTGTGCGAGCGGGCGCTGTTCGTCATTGACGGCCGGGGCGTGGTTCGCTGGAAGCATATTTCGCCGATTGAGATCAATCCCGGCGCCGAGGGAATTCTCGCGGCTCTGGAAGCGTTGCCTTCGGAGAAAACGGCGTGAAAATCAGCGATGCGCCGCACCCGACTCTGGCGCTTTCGCTGGGACCGGCGGACCATATCCTGGGTTCCATTGGCGCGCCGGTTCAACTGGTCGAATACGGCGATTATGAGTGCCGGTACTGCGGTTTGGCACGCCTGGCGGTACGGGATATTTTGAAGCGGGCGGGTTCGCAAATATGTTTTGCCTGGCGGCATTTTCCCTTCGGCAAGATTCATCCGCATGCCCGTCTGGCGGCCCTGGCGGCGGAAGCGGCGGGAGAAAAGTTCTGGTTGATGCACGATCTGCTCCTGCGATACCAACGCTCTTTGCAAATGGAAAAGTTGCTGGAATACGCCCGGCGGATTGACCTGGACGTGGAGGAATTTCGAGCGAAACTGGAAGAGGAACGACATGCGGCGCGGCTGCGGGAGCATCGGACCGGCGGTATTCGCAGCGGCGTAAACACGACACCGACGTTTTACATCCAGGGCCGGCGGCACAACGGGGGGTTTGATGCGGCGGCGTTGTGGGAGGCCATCCTTCCACACCTGGAAGCGGCGCCCCGGCGCCGCCCCTGCAACGATTCTGGAAAATAAAGATGACCTTGCCAAGCGTAGCTATTGTAGGCCGGCCCAATGTGGGAAAATCGAGCCTTTTTAATTTTCTAGCGAGCCGGCGGATCGCCATCGTCGCTCCGATCGCCGGCGTTACGCGCGACCGCATCGCCGCCGCGATCGAACACGAAGGCCGCTGGTTTGAATTAATTGACACCGGAGGCTACGGTGTGCGGGACTCCGGCAATCTTACCGCGGAAATTCAGCTCCAGATTCGCCGGGCTCTGGATATGGCTCAACTCGTGCTTTTCGTGGTGGACGCGCGTACCGGGCCGGTTCCGCCGGATCAAAGCGTGGCGACGCTGTTACGGGAATTCGGCAAACCGGTGATCCTGGTGGCCAACAAGGTGGACAGTTCGGCGCTCAAGAGTCGGTGTGCCGACCTGTTTGCACTTGGATGGGGAGAACCGCTGGCGATCTCGTGCCGGGAACACCGCGGTCGTACCGATTTGCTCGCGGCGATTCTTGCCCGACTCGGCGCTGCCGCCGCCGCGGCCCTCCCCGAACCGGAACTGAAACTGGCCGTTGTGGGCAAACGCAACGTCGGCAAAAGCGAGTTAATCAACGCGCTGGCCGGCCAGCCGCGCGTGATCGTATCGGAAATCCCCGGCGCCACGCGCGACAGCATCGATGTGCGTCTGGAATTTGACGGGCATGACATTTTGATTATCGATACGGCGGGCGTGCGCAAGCGCTCGCGCATGACCGGCGACGATCTGGAATTTTACAGTCTGCATCGCGCCGAGCGTTCTATCCGGCGGGCGGACCTGGTCATTTTGATGATCGACGCCACACTGGAAGTCGGCGATGTGAATCAGAAACTGGCCGGCTACGTGCTGGCGCAGTTCAAACCGGTGATTGTCGCCATCAACAAATGGGACCTGGTTGGATCGCGCGCCGATCCCTCGGAATACGCCGAATATGTCGCCCGCAGGTTTCCCCAGCTGGCATTCGCGCCGGTGGCGTGTCTGAGCGCCAAAACACGGGATAATCTTGACGGAACCATGCGACTGGCGCTGGCGCTGCATCGGCAGGCGTCCACCCGCCTGACCACCGGCCAACTGAACCAGGCGGTGGAAGATATTCTCTCTATGCGTGGTCCCGGCGGCGCGGGCGCCAAACCGGTCAAGGTTTATTACGCGACACAGATTGGCGTGCGGCCGCCGACGATTGTTCTTTTTGTCAATCACCCCCCATCGGTAACCGAGGAATATCGGCGTTATTTTCTGCGGCAGTTGCGGCAGCGCACCGCATTGTCGGAGGTTCCGATTCGGCTTCTGCTCCGCGGGCATCGCGACCGGAACCGGCGCCTATCCTCCGCGGGAGTGCAAAATCAATGAACCGGCACGCTTTTACTGTCATTCTTCCCGCAGCCGGCCGGAGCCATCGCTTCGGCTCCGGCGATAAACTCCTGGCGGATTTGGCCGGTACGTCGGTCTTGCGGCGGGCCGCGCAACTTTTTACCCGGCGAAACGATGTGCCGGCGATCGTAGTCGCCACCAGCGTCGACCGTATCGAATCCTACCGCCGGCATCTGGAGCCGGTGCTTCACGGCAAAAGTCTGGTTGTTGTTTCCGGCGGTCAGGCACGATGGGAAAGCGTGTATTTCGCTTTGATCAACGGTGCGATCCGGACCGATTATGTCGCCGTTCACGATGCCGCCCGGCCCCTGACCCCGCCGGGAGTTATCGATGCCGCTTTCGCCGGAGCCGTGGAATATGGTGCGGCGGTTCCCGTGATTCCGGAACCTACCACGCTCAAGCGCCTGAATGGACGGCAAATGGTGGAGGCGACTGTGGACCGGACGGGACTGTATCAGGCGCAAACGCCGCAGTGCTTTCGCACGCTTTTGCTGCGTGCGGCATTTGAAAAATTGCGGGCGCTCGGCCCAATGGCAAGCGTTACCGACGACGCCCAGGTGGTTGAATTGACGGGGGGGCGCGTGATCGGTTCAACGGGGTCGCCGCGCAACATGAAAATAACCGCGGGCGAAGATTTGTCGCTGGCGCGGGCGTGGATAGGCTTAGGCATAAGCGGAAATGAACCATGAATCAAAACCGTCGAATCGCGGATATTTTCAGCCAGGCCGCCGATGTCATGGCGCTATTGGAAGAAAACGCTTTTCGTGTGCTGGGAACACGCAAAGTCGCCCGGACGATCGAGGATCTTCCCGAAGATGTCGCCATCCTGGCCGAGTCCGGCCGGTTGGAAGAAACTCCGGGCATAGGCCAACACTCCGCCGAGAGAATCCGTGAATATCTCCGCACGGGTCACATAGCGGAGTTTGAAGAGCTCGCCGGCCAAGCTCCGCCGGGCGTTCTGAAAATGATGGCGATTTCATCGGTGGGCGTAAAGACCGCTCATCTGTTCTGGAAAGAGGGCGGCATCACCACCATGGAGGAACTCAAAAAGCGGCTTCAGGATGGCTCTTTCCCAAAACTTAAAGGAGTCGGGGAAAAAAAACTCTCTCGTATCCGCCAGAATCTGGAGTTTCTTGAGTCCGGCTCCGGGCGCATCGGCATTGGATGGGCGCTGCCGCTGGCCGAGGAATTTTGCCGGCTCCTGCGCCGGCTCGAAGGTGTCAACAACGCGCAATATTGCGGCAGCTTGCGGCGGGGCAGGGAAGACGTCGGCGACATTGACATTCTTGTCAGTGCGGAAAAATCCACCGTAGCGACCATCGGCAAGGCGTTGGGAGCATACTCCCGGACCGCCGAAGTGATTGCCGCTGGCGAAACCAAAATCAGTCTGCGAACGAACATGGGCCTGCAAATTGATTTTCGCATAGTACCCGCGGTTAGCTGGGGCGCGGCGCTGCAATATTTCACCGGCTCCAAGGAACACAATGTGCGGGTGCGGGAGCTGGCGGCGAAAAAAGGCCTCAAACTTAACGAATGGGGGTTGTTCCGAGGCTCGGACCGCATCGCCGGCGAAAGCGAGCCGGGTGTCTATCAGGCATTGGAACTGGCCTGGCTGCCTCCGGAAATGCGGGAAGACAAGGGCGAAATAGAACTATCCGAGGCCATGTATCGGGTAGCGCAGGGGCAAGCCGCCGGCATTTCCGATCCGCGCCTGGAATTTCTCGGCGCGAAAATTCCCGCGCAGTGGACTACGCTGGAAATATCCGATATTCGCGGCGACATGCACATGCATACCACCGCCAGCGATGGCACAGTCTCACTGGAAGACATGGTCGCGGCCGCCAAGCGCCGCGGTTATCAATACATCGCTATTACGGATCACAGCAAATCGCAGATTCAGGCCAATGGATTGCAAGTTCCACGGTTGCTGGAGCATATCGCGGCGATCGGCTCCCTGGCCGGAAAAGTCAAAGACATTGCGGTTCTCTCGGGCAGCGAGGTCGATATTCTTGCCGATGGTTCACTGGATTATCCCGATGACATTCTGGAAAAGCTCGACTGGGTGGTGGCGTCTCCGCATTCGGCGCTGAGCCAGGAGAGCCAGGCGGCCACGCGCCGGCTCGTGCGCGCCGCGTCGCATCCGCTGGTGGACGTGGTAGGCCACCCGACGGGCCGCCTGCTGGCCGGCCGCCGCGGCCTGGAGCCGGAAATGGCCGATGTGATTTCCGCCGCCGCCCGCGGCGGCACGGCGCTGGAGATCAACGCCCAGGAACTTCGCCTGGATTTACGCGATGCGCACGCCCGTCTGGCGGTGCGGGCCGGTGTGCCGCTGTGCATCAACAGCGACGCCCACAGTCCTGAAGACATGGATAAGTTAATATATGGGATATTAACCGCCCGCCGCGCCTGGGCGCGGGCGGACGATGTGCTCAACGCCTGGCCGCTGGAAAAAATCCGCCGCCGCCGCCGGCAACGCCGTTCCTGATGGCCATCCCGATCCCGATGGTCGTCGGACCAGGTTAAAACCGCGCGCCGGGCCGCACCGATAGCCATCGGAAATCGCCATCCCGTGGCCGCCCCGCGGAATCCGTCATGTTCCCTATACCAAATTCCTGTAGCGCGTGGCTGGTAAGCCCCGGTGTGTATATGATCCTTCCTGTCTCCTGGGGAATTCGTTATGCCCGCACCGCGCGGCCTGGTTCAACAACTCGATCAATACCTGCATCGCCGGCGTCTTTTACCGCCTAACCGCCCGATCCTGGTGGCCTGCTCCGGTGGCGCCGACAGCGTGGCACTGTTGCGCCTTCTCTGCGCCGTGAATCAATCGCGCTATTGGAATTGGCGGATTGTCGTCGCCCACGTCAACCACGCTTTGCGTGGCCGCCGGAGCGACGCGGACGAACGATTCGTTCGCCGCCTGGCCGAGCAGCTTGACTTGCCCATTCGGGTTAAACGCCTTCGACTCACGAGGGCGGCCAAAGCCCCGGATCGCGTCAGCGAAGCCCAGGCCCGCACCGCCCGCATAGCCGCGCTGGCGGCTATGGCCAAACGCCGCCGGTGCGACGTGGTCGTTCTGGCCCACCACGCGGATGACCAGGCGGAGACCGTATTGTTGCGTTTGCTGCGCGGCGCCGGTCCGCGCGGTTTGGGCGGTATGCTCCCACGCCGGCGGATGCGGGGAATTTGGTTCGTCCGACCGCTGTTGGGCTGGCCGCGAAATACGCTGCAACAATGGCTGACCCAGGGCGGCTGGAATTGGCGGGAAGATTCCAGCAACGCCACAGGGCGGTTCCTGCGGAACCGCATCCGGCGCGAGTTGCTGCCGCTGCTGGAAACCTATCAGCCTGGAATCCGCCGCATTCTTCACCGAACCGCGCGGACGCAGCGAAGCGTTTACCGGGTATTGTGGCGCCAGGCGGAAGAACTCTTTCGCCGCGCCGCGGCGCGCCGCTCCGGCGGCGCTCTCCTGCTGGATCGCGGGGCATTTGCCGTGGCGCCGCAGGCCGTGGCGGCGCTGGCGCTGCGCCAGGCCATCGAATGCCAGGGCGGCGGCGGGGATCGTATCGACCGGTCCAGTTTGATTGAAGCCCTGCGCCGTATCCGCAAACCCGCCGGCCATCGGGGCCGGCAAACCATTGCGATGCCGTTTGCGGGCGGAATTCTTCTGCATTTACGCGGACAAACCATCCGTGTGGTTCGGAGCCGGCCGTTCCCGGCCGAATCATTGCGATTACTGAAATCCAATGATTTTGGGAAAAGGCGGTAGAATCAACCGCCGTATGACCAAGCTTCCGGTTCAATGGTGGAACACACTGGAGGAGCGGGCGCAATCTCCGGGATTTCGCCTGTTGGCGCTGACGCTGATTGTTCTGGCGGCCTTGATCGTGCGCGCCCTGGTCGCCTGGATACATCCGTTTCTATTGCCGGACTCGTTCGATTATGACACCCTGGCCCAGCGCATTCTATTGGGGAAATCGTATCAAGTCACGGGGATGCTGGCCAAGCGCATGCCGGGTTATCCCCTGTTTATCGCCGGCGTTTACGCGATATTCGGTATATCACATTTGGCTCTGCTGCTGGTACAGGCGTTCTGTGGGGCGCTGCTTTCGTGGGTCGTTTACCTTATCGGCCGGCGTATTTCCCCGGCGGTGGGTCTGGTTGCCGCGGCGCTTACAGCGGCGGATCCATTGCTGATCTGTTTCGCGGCGGCGCTGCTCAGTGAAATACCTTTCACGCTTGTTTTTATGATCAGCTTGCTGTTGCTGGTGGAAATTCTGGAATCCCGGCACGCCGATGGCAATCTGTGGCGATGGGCGCTGTTCGGCTTGTGCTTCCTGATCGGCGTTTATATCCGTGCGGAGGTGTCGCTGTGTATTTTTCCATTGCTGGCATGGGTGTTGTTTGCCGGTTGCCGGAGAAATTTGCCGGTGGCGGACTCCGCTTCCGACACCGCCGGAATAAAAAGCAACGGGCCGGATCAGCCGGCCAGATGGTCAAGAATTCAAAACTTTTTTCACTCGCCGCGCTGGGGCGGTTTAGGAGTCGGCGCAGGTACGGCCCTGGCGATCGTATTTGTCGGGCTGTTGCCCTGGTGGATTCGCAATGATCGATTGTTTGGTCATGATTTTTTCCGCTTCACCACGTTGCAGGGAATTAGTCTCTATGAATCCGTCTATTCGGGCGCCACGGGCGGACCCCGGCAATCCCATATACCGTTGCCGGCCTATATGAGAAAAATGAATGAAAGTCAGCGGGACCTGGCCTGGACCCGCCGGGCGTTCGGCGACATCTTTGACCATCCTCTTCGCATCGCCCGCCTGGCGGTGGTGAAGATTGCGCGCACCTGGTCGCCCTGGCTGCACGCGCGCGGTTACGCTCGTCCCTGGATAAATATTTCGCTTACGCTCTGGTACGCGCCAATATTTTTACTGGCGATAATCGGCGTGTTCGCCCGCGGATTACCGTCGCGACTGCTTGGAGTCCTGCTGATCCCCATCCTATACTTTACGGGGATGCACGCGTTGTTCCTCGGCAGTGTGCGCTACCGTGTGCCTGTGACTCCGCTGGTCATGCTGCTGGCCGCGGCGGGGCTGAATCGCTTGCGCGGGCTCTGGAGTGCCGCGGACCTGCGCCGGCGGAAAGCCGGCTTGCGCGGAGGCTCAACAGACCGCGATCGTTCCGGCCCGCCGGTCGTCTTGCCCTAAGACAGGTTCCCAACATGGCCCACTATCCACGAGCCAATCCCGCCAAGTGGTGGAAAACACGTTCGATAGGCTCGGTGCGCCGTTCGCCGCATGCGATGTTTGTCAGTCGATTTCGGCGCTGGACGTCGATTCTGGCGTTGATTGTGTTGACCGGAATGGTGGGGGGGGCATGGTATCTGACCAATCCGAATCGCATCAGCGCCATGGCGG
>JAJYDU010000107.1 GCA_021790475.1 Planctomycetota bacterium
TTTGTAAACCGTATCAAACACTACCGCCGTGTCGCCACGCGGTATGACAAGACCGCACGAAATTTCCTCGCCTTCGCCCAATTCGTTTCAGCGCTTATCTGGATCACTTGATTGTCAACACACCCTAATACGATCTCCCGCTGCCTGTGTTTATTTCCGCCGCCGGAACTTATACGTTTACTATCAGCGCCGGCGGCGCCGCCGCCCTTATTGATTCGTTACGGATTATTTCCACCACCACATACGCCTCTGTCGTTCTGTGGACAATCATCCGACCTGCGCGACCGACCCGACCGGTCTTAATGAAGGCGGAGGCACAAGCACTTTGCAAACCGGCAATACATGCACCAGGGCGGCAGATTTGACCAGATCACCGGCTTGCATCTGCTGCCTTCGCCAAGTGACGCGGGCTTTGAGATCGGCGGAAGTTGGGACGATCAAAGCGTGACCGGATCGGCCCGCTATTCGGATCAGGTTGAGCCCGCAACCCCAATACTCCTCGGACGGAGGCGCGCTTACGCGCTGCTCCTGGAAAGAGTGGAGCGACTCGAACCAACGAGACAAGACAAAACAGGCGCCAACTCGGCGGCGATGATGATGTGGGCCTGCGAATTGGGGTGCACGCCATCCAGGCTCGAAACGGTCAGGGGTGGTTGGCGGCTCAAGGCCGTGCCGTAGGAGACAAACGGGCAATCGACGGCGCGGGCGATCCGTTCGGCCGCCAGACGATATTCAACCAGTCCGGCGTCGGATACGGGCTGGCCGCCATGCGCGGCAATCATGGCGGTCACATTCTTGCCACTTAGCTTCGAAAGATAAGGCCCGCGCAAAGCCAGGCAATGGTTGGGCATATCGGTGAGAATCGGGGTGGCGCCGAAATCCAATACCTTCCGGACCAGCGCCTGAAGGTTGTTTGTATAATGCTCCAGCGATACCCGGCTGCGGACAATGCGCCCCTGGCTGATGACAAAACGTTTCCATTGCACGTCCACATCGTTGCCACCGAGCATCAGCAGAACCATCGTCGGTTGGTGTTGTCGCAGCAGACCGTCGATCAAACGCAGGGCCTCCGTGGTGGTGCGGTGAATTTCCGCATCCATTCGAATGTCCAGACCGGGCAGCTTTTCGCGCAGGATGTCCAGGTAGCAGCGATCCACATACGCGTCGATCTGCTCGCCACGCAGCTGGGCGACCCCCAGCGTGATGCTGTCTCCGACAATCAGCAGCCGCGCCGCAGTTCGTCTGAACATGTGTCAGCTCCTACTTGACCATAAGTGCGGCCGCCGGACCGTCCCGCGTGGCGGGCCCATGGCCGTTATTATCATAGCGTAGATCAACCAGGCGTTTGAGTTTGCGACTCGTGCGCAGCTCCGCGGGCGCATCGATCAACACACGCATCTGGAATATTCCCAGGGCAAGATTCTTCATCAGATCAGGGTATTGGACGGCGGCGCAGGCGAGAATTTCCCGGCGCAGTTCTTCGTGGTCCAACCGCGGAGATTCCACGTGGATTTCCATTACCTCGCGCAGGTCCTGGAGGCGGAGAACCACCTGCCAATCGTGCGTCAAGCCGGCAACGCCGGCCAGAATATTCTCAAACATCAGCGGATACAGATTACCGCCGCCGGCCACAACTATTTCATCCCGGCGTCCGCGCAGGCGGCTCATTCGCGCTCCTTTACGTCCGCATGCGCAGCGTCCGGGGATCAGACGCGTCACGTCGTGCGAACGATAACGGATCAGCGGCATGACGCGCCTCCTCAAGGTGGTGTAAACCAGCTCCCCGTAACCGTCCGGAGTTACGTCCGCGGCCTCGTGGTAAAAGTCGATGTCATCCAGATGATAACCGTCGAAATCACATGGTTGATAACCCAGACCGCTGCCGAGTTCCACACTGCCGTAGCACATGCGAACGACGGCGCCCCGCCACACTTTATGCATCCAGCCGATGGCCTCGCGTGGCATTTCTTCAGCGCCGCCGACGAGAGTTTTCAGCGGAACCGGGCCGTCGTGCTCGGCCAGCTCGGTGAGCCGGATCAACCAGGTTGGTTCCCCCATCACAACATTGAAACGATAGGTCCGCAGCCGCCGATAAACTTCCACCGGATCGACCTTTCCGAAAGCCATGCAGAAATTACCCGCCGCCATCAAGGCGTTATGCGTCAACATTCCGGGAATCCACATTGAAAAGTCGAAGGCGTTGGCGACGCGATCCGCCGGGCCGATGCCCATCATGGGAAGTCCGGCGGCCATCACCTGGCCCATCTGCTCCATCTCGCGTTGATCATAATAAATCCGCTTGTTGCGTCCGCTGGTTCCGGACGATTCAAAGACGATCGCGGGGGGACGGCATAAAAAAGACTCCGGATCGGCGATGATGTCCTCCGGCGTGGTAAAAAAATCGCCGAGGTCGGCCGGCGTTTTCACCTGCCGTGGATCAATGCCCAGCCGCCGAAACGCGGCGCGATAAAACGGAGAATATTGCGCCACCCAGCGAATCGTCCGCCGAAAACGCCCGGTTCGAACCTGGTCAATCAGACGGTCCGGAAGACGCTCGTAAAAGTTCGCGAGCAGAACCGGCGGTATGCGGTCCGCCAGGGAATCAAGCGACGCCAATATCATTGTTCCAAGACGCTCCCGTAATTAGAGCCTGTCCGGACAGGCTCTTACGCCCAAACAAGATTCATCGGACGGCGCGCATGGCCTTTGCAATCGCCGCCGCGGCAATAGCCAGATCGTCGGCGCTGTGTACCGTGCTGATGAACCAGCACGCGGCCCCGGAACCGTTCAGATGCACGCCCTGGCGGAGCAGGGCATGGCGGAACGCGCCGTAGCGGGCCATATCCACGCCGCTCAGATCGCGATAATGACGCAACGGCTTGCCGTCGCGGTTGAATACCACCTGAAACATGCCGCCACTTCCCTGCACAACGCACGGAACGTTCCAATCCCGACTGCTTCGTCGGATCGCCTCCATACATTCCCGGCCATGTTCATGAATGGATTCCAGAACGCCGGGACGGGCGATCTGGCGAAGAGTGAACAGGGCGGCCGCGGCGCAGAGCGGGTTGCCGTTGTAGGTTCCGCCGTGTTTGACGGTATTGGCGCCGATCAATTCCATGATGTCGCGCCGGCCCGCAAAAGCGCTGATCGCGAACCCGCCGCCGAGCGCCTTGCTGAAAACCGCCAGATCGGGCGTAACTCCGAACGCCTCCGCCGCCCCGCCCCGCGCCAGGCGGAAGCCGGTGACGATTTCATCAAATATGAGGATGATTCCCAACCGCGAGCATTGTTCCCGCAACCACGGGATAAATCCGGGTTGCGGTTCTATGCAGGCGTTGTTGGCGACAACGGGTTCCAGAATAACGGCGGCCAGGTCGGAGGCATGACTTTCGATAATACGGCTTGTCCGATCGCGGTCATTGAAGGGGGCGATGATTACGTCGCCGACTACGCCGGCGGGTATGCCGGGCGAATGAGGATAACTAGCCGGGGCGTCCAGGGGACCGGCTTGCACCGTGGTGGGCCGGTTGCTTACGGCCAGCACATCCACCCAACCGTGATAATGTCCCTCGAACTTGAGCACGCGATTTTTCCCGGTAAAGCCGCGGGCGGCCCGAATTGCTCCGCAGATGGCTTCCGAACCGGAGTTGGAAAAGCGGACCAGTTCGGCGCCGGGAACCATGCGGCATATCTGTTCGGCCAGTTCCACTTCCACGACATTGCATGTGCCGAACATCGTACCATCCGCAAGCTGCTTATCCGCGGCACGTATCAGACCGGGGTGGGCATGGCCAAGAATCACACTGCCGTAACTAAGCAGATAATCGACGAATTCATGCCCGTCGGCGTCCCAGATACGTGAGCCGCGACCATGCGTGAGATACAGTGGATAGGGCCAGGAACCGGTTGTGGTGGTGCGGGCGGAACTGCTGATTCCGCCGGCGAGAACTTGCCGGGCGCGGGCGAACCACCGCTGCGACTGCTCGGCCGCCGAAGCGTCCGCTAAACCAAGAGGAGCCGTTTGAGTTGGTACGTCGCCCATCAGGAGTTTTCCTTATCCCGTTCCCGCGTCCAGTAATACGCCAGCAACGCCAAATACACCGCCGTATCCCGAACGGCGGTCAGATCCACAAATTCGTCAACGGCGTGCGCCTGCTCCAGGCTGCCCGGTCCCCACACCAGCGTGGGAACGCCTTGGCGTCGCCAGCGCAGTCCCGCTTCACAACCGGAATTAAATGCTTTCCAGCCCTTCCACGCAAGCTTTCGTTCGTTTATTTGCAAAATGCGTTCGGCCAGCCGGCACAGGGGGTGCTCCGGCGCCGTGGCATGTCCGGAGTATTCTTCAATAAAATCCGTCTTAATGCCGCCGGCGGCGAATGTCTTACCCAGGCGTTGCGCCAGCTCCCGCTGAAATCTGCGTTTCCAGACGAAAACATCGTCTTCGGGCAAAAGTTCGAAATACCCCGCGCATAGGGCCTGATCGCAGACCATGCCCGGCCAGGAACCGCCTTTGAGTTGATCCACTGTAATTGGCCGTAAAAAAGGATAATCATCAAAGAGATGGTTTGATTTTTTCCGGTTGAATTTTCGTTCCATTTGCTCCAGGGCCGCCAGAACACGCCGCAGGTCCGCAATAGCGTCGCGCCCCAGCCACTTGAGTGTCCCATGAACGGCTCGACCGGCGACGGTAATGCGAAATCGCAGACCACTGCGCGATGCGCAGCGCGGTTGGCCATCCGTCGGTTCCAGAATCACCACGGCATCGGCGCGATAACCCCGTATCAGACTGGTAAGCGTGCCCAGTCCGACGCAATCTTCTTCGCCCGGAACTAATTCCAGCAGGATATCGCCGTGCCGCGTGTCGGAATCGGCGGCAATTTCACGCAGCGCCTGCATCGCCAGCAGGGCGCTGACCAGCGGGCCTTTGCTATCGCAGGCGCCGCGGCCATAAAGGCGACCCCGGGCAATGAAACCGGACCAGGGGCCGTGCCGCCAGTGCTCCGGTTCCGGCGCGGCAACCACGTCGCTATGGGCATTGAACAGCAGACTGCGGCCCCGTTCCCGGCCCGGCTGGCGGATCACCAGGGTGGGCCGACCTTTTAAGGGGAGGTGGCCGGCGGCGATTTCGGCAAAATCAGCCAGCGATTCCTCGTCCGTTTCGAACACGTCAACGGAAAAACTACGCGCCCGCGCCCAGTGGGCTACCCGTCGCACCACGGCCCTTTCATGCCCGCTGATGCTGGGAATCCGGACAATTTCCGCCAGCAGACTTTCCGCTTGCGGTTGGAGCCGTTGCACGGCCCGGGCGAGTTTTTTCCTCAAATCCACCAGTGAAGGGACCGCGAGTTCGGACATTATTGACATAAAAATTTCCAAGGCTCCGCACGGGCAATCTAATTCGGGCGAGCGCAAGATGCTATCCCCGCCACGACTCTTGCTAACGTTCCAATCGGGCTCTTCCACCGGCCGATGGCAGAAGCAGTTTTTACCGGCTTCGCCGGCAAAGGAACCGGCGTAAAAATTCCACGTCCCCACGCGTCGGGATATTCTCGTTCATCACGGCGCGCCGGGATGGGAGTTTACCGCCGGCAATCCGGCGGCGATGTGATGACCTGTCCCGCTCTTGCCCGGCTCCGGCGCGCCAAGACTCCGCAACGGCCGGCTACGCCATCGTGGCGGTTAAATCACCGCCGCCCGGGTCGACCATGCCTGCCGGAGGGCCGAGGCGACATCCCGCAGTGAAACAAAAGGAATATAGGCGAGGTGTTCGACCGCCAGCGCCCGGGCCAATACGCCCTTGGCGAACACCCGGTCCGCTTTACGGGCCGGGCACAAATCGCTCCGGCCATCGCCAATGTAAATTGTCTGTCTTCCCGGTTTTCTTAATTGTTCGGCGCTGGCGCATTTGCAGTGGGCGGCGCCCGCCTGGCAATGTGTATGCGAATGCGGGCATATCAGCCGTAACCGTTCGCCGCATTGGACGATCCGATTGGCGTAAACTTCCAGACGGGAAATCCCTCGGCGGGCCAGAATTCTCTTAATGAAGCGCTCTATGCCGTCACTGAGAATCGTCACCGGAACACGGTGTTGGGCCAGATATTCCAATAAAAGTTCCAAGCCGGGATCCACCTCAATTCGATCCACGAAGGCCTCGAGTTCCCGGGCGGAAATTCGTACCAGCGAAAATTCCTGCCGGAGGCATTCCCGCGAACCGATCAGACCCGCCTGCCAGCGCTCTTCAATGAGCCTCCAGGATTCATTAACGGCATATCGGTTGATAAGCTCATCGAGCACGTCCACGCGGGAAATGGTCCCGTCGAAGTCGAGCCATACCTGGGCCAAATCGGGAGGCGGTAGCGGAAAATTCGTCAAATGAGTCATCCTTGGTTACCACCTTACTTCTTATTGCTTACCCGAATCATAATAAAGATGTAATGATTATTGAAGTGATTTCTCTATCCTCAAAAAAGTGGGTGCGCGGCGGGGGATGGGATTCGGGCCACTCGCTAAAAAAGTTGGAACCCGGCATATTTTGTGGCCAACCGGGTTTCGGAATACCAGATCCTCCCGACCGTCTCCAGCAGTGAGATACCTTTCGTACCGGGGAGGCGCTTCACGGAATTACCTGAGCCGCGCGCTTCAAACGCTCCCGCCGAGCTTCGATCCCGAGCCTGTCCACCCAATCGCGCAAATAATCCGCGTCCAAGTCGCCGCCTTGCACTTCATAAACTCGTAGGGCGTCCGTAAATTGCTTCTCACTGCCACCGGACATCTGCGCCCAACGGAGTTTCATAATGATCGTGTCCTCCGGACTTGATACCTGCAAAGTAACCGTTCACGGGCCAAAAACCTTATAAATAAAGGGAAATAAACGGATGTTGGAGGCCGTTGGAGAAAAAAACGCGCGAAAAATGGGCTTGTATTATCGGGACCATTCGTTTTTGTGCTAATTTCGCCACTTTTGCCCGTGAACGGCTACAAAAAAGATGGCGATAAATATGAGCCGGGAGCGTAAGCGACCGGGTTGCTACGGATTCTCACTGCCCATGCCGCTTGCTGACGCGCGCGACTCTGTCCTATGAACCGCTGCGGACCTGCCTGCCGCCCCATGGACGGTTGCCAAAAAATACGGCCACCCCCGCAGCAAAGACCCATCTACGGTTTGCTCACGATATATGGACCGGCTATGATCGCCCCGTGTTATCTTGACGCGCCGGCGACTCAAGGCGGAGATTCTGGTCAATGCAAATCTCGTTGATGCTGGGAAATTTGCGGCAGCCTTTCGAAGAATCCCTCTATACCGTACAACGCTTGAATATCCCCGCGATTCACCTTTCGGCCGGGGGGATGTGGAACCCGGCAACCTGCGACGCGGCTTGCCGCAAGCGGTTACGGGCGATGCTGCGCCAGCGGGGGTTGGTGATTTCGGCGCTGTCGCGCTGGGGCGGCGAGGTTGATCTGGGCGAGGCCGGGCAGGCTGATCAAAATATCGCCGATGCCCGGCGCACCCTGGAAATGGCCGCTGATTTAATGGCGGAAAATGGCGGCCCGGGCATCTGGCAGGCGCACATCGGCGTTATGCCGCACACGGCCGACGGGCCGCGCTGGGATTCGTTTGTGCATTGCGCACAGGCCATTGCCCGGCACGGCGAAAAGGTCGGCGCCTGCCTGGCGGTTGAAACCGGTCCGGAACCGCCGGCCGTGGTGGAAAAATTGATGCACGCCGTGGAAAGTCCGGGGTTGCGCGTCAACTACGATCCCGCCAATCTCATTCTCTGGCCGGCTCTGTTGCGCACGGTTGGGCGCCTGGTTGAGAAGTTCGGCAAACCGCCAACGCCTTATGATAAGGAAACGGCGATCCGCGAATTCGAGCCGGTCGAGGGCGTCAAACGGCTCGGCCGGTACATCGTGCATACGCACGCCAAAGACGCCCGGGTGCAAGACGGTAGAGATCAGGAATCGCCGCTGGGCCAGGGCTGGGTCGATTGGCCGCGTTATTTACGGCTGCTGAAGGATAACGGCTACCAGGGATATCTGGCCATCGAACGGGAAACCGGCGCCGATCCGGTTGGGGATATCGCGGCGGCGGCGGAGTTCCTCCGCGCGCAACTGCGCCTTATGCAATCCGGCTGAACGAAAAACGGAAAATGGGCGTGGCAATTTTTCCGGGCTTGGGGCATTGATGTAAGGGCCTGTGACAAAATAAATGTTTCGTTACAGCGATTTGTCCAGGGGCGTTTCCGACGATCGTATAATTCTTTTTCGGGTGTATCTCCTGGGGTTTGAGGCTTACGCTTTTCATCTGCCGGTTGCTGATCCTAAGTAGGAACGCAGAACCATTTACGCCGCTTTGGAGTATACGTCATCGTGTTCGTACATGAATCCCATCCGTTCGCGGTGGCCGTTGACACAGCCCACGCCGTGGCGGAAAGCCGCGACCAGATCGTCGATGGTGGTAAAGAGGACATTGGCCAGGACGGTGCGTTTGAGATGGCCCCACAACCGTTCGATGAGATTCAGGCTCGGACAATACGGCGGCAGCCAGAATACAGTGCGCTGGTCGGCGTGCGCGGCCTTGGTATGGTGGAACCGGCCGTTGTCGCAAACCAAGCAGATCTTGCGGCCGGCATAAGTGGCGACCAAGACCATCAAGAACGCCGGAAAATGCACGCCGCTCTTGGTGTCGGCGATGGTCTGGGTGATGCGACCGGTGGCGTAGTTAACCCCGCCATAGACGACTTTTTTCTCATTTTGTCCCGGCGCGGGAATCTCGGGCTGGACGCCCACCGGCGCCCACAGACGGGCCAAGGTCGGATGCCGATGAATCTCGACTTCATCCTGGAAGATCAGCACCGCGGGGGCGTTCTTGGTCACAGCGTTTTTTTTAG
>JAJYDU010000108.1 GCA_021790475.1 Planctomycetota bacterium
CGCCACAGAGTGGAGGCCCGCAGCAAATGCTTGGGGTGCAGACCTCCAGGTCTGTCTGCCGCGTTTGTGGTGCGGACCTCCAGGTCTGCCAGCCAGCTATACTCCATTTGGTCTGTAATGAGACATTTACTCTACGCGCCTGTTAATGGGATACCTGATTCGGTATTATTGCCGGAAAATCAGCATCTTTCCGCAGCTTCCGCCCTCTATAAATGTATTGTCAGAGGCCGCGTTGGGCACCGATGAAAAGGCGGCAGGTCTGGAGACCTGCACCACAAGCTGGAGATCGTAATTGATCTCGCCGTGGAAAGTGCTGTTGATTCGCACCGGCAACCTCCGCACCCACGCTTTAAAAGCCTTGTTTCAAGCCCATTTGCCCACTATTATTGCCGCCAGCGCCGCCCGCGGCTCAGCACCAGCCCGCCGCAGGCCGCCGTGGGCGACTAAACTGCAGTGACCGAACCGGTCGCCGCAGCGGTATCTCAAACCCGTCGCGCGGTCCAGTCGCCAGGGCCCACCTCCGGGCCACCATAATCATTTGCCGTCCTTACCCCGCTGCGCGAAACGGGCGCACTGGGAACGGCACGGGTGCGCCAAATCTGTCCTGCGCCCCTGTGGCCCCCATCCGCGACTTGACACTTCCGCCGCCGATTCCTATCATTCAACCACGACAATTGAATACGGTTCTTATCCAGAGTGCCTGAGGGACGGGCCCGTTGACGGCACAGCAACCCATCTTCCCGGCCGGTGCGGGTGTCGGGAGAAGCGGGTGCTAATTCCCTCCCGCTCGTCTGGCCGCTCTTACGAAGCCGCGGCCAGGCGACTTTGGGGATAGATAAGTGGTTGAACCCTGGTTGAACCTCCGGCAACGGAATAAAACTGGCGGCCTCTTATCGGGAATCGGCATTTGTTTGGCCAGAAGATGCGGTTTCCGGTAAGAGGCCGTCGGTGTTTATTGGCCCGGAGGAAGTGATGTCGTTTGTCCTGGGTTTAAAGTGCCGCGAGTGCGGACAAACTTATCCGCAAAAAGGCGTGCATGTCTGCGAAGTGTGCTTCGGCCCGCTGGAGGTACGGTACGACTACGCTGCCATGCGGGGTCGGGTGACGCGCCAGTCGATTCAAAGCGGTCCGCGCAGCCTGTGGCGCTATCGTGACCTGCTGCCCATCGACGGCGAGCCGCGTTGCGGACAGCATTCCGGCTTCACTCCTCTGCGCCGGGCCTGCAATCTCCAGCGGGTCTGGGGGGTCCGGGAACTATACATTAAAGATGATTCCGCCAACTATCCCACGTTCAGCTATAAAGATCGGGTGGTGGCGGTGGCGCTGACCAAGGCGATGGAGCTGGGCTACGACACCGTCGGTTGCGCCAGCACGGGGAATCTCGCCAATAGTGTGGCCGCCCATGCCGCCATCGCCGGCCTGAAGGCGTTCGTGCTGATTCCCCACGACTTGGAGCAAGGCAAGGTTCTCGGTTCGCTGATCTTCGGACCGACCCTCGTGCGCATCCAGGGTAATTACGACGATGTCAACCGCCTCTGTTCGGAAATTGCCGACAAATATAAATGGGCGATCGTCAATGTGAATCTGCGGCCGTTCTATACGGAAGGCGCCAAGACTTACGGCTTTGAAATCGCCGAGCAGCTGGGTTGGCAGCTGCCGCAACATACGGTCTGCCCCACCGCCGGCGGCACCATCCTGCCGAAAATTTACAAAGCGTATCGGGAATTGATCGAACTGGGCCTGGTGGCGGACAACCGGCCCAAAATTTACTCGGCCCAGGCGGCGGGCTGCAATCCGGTGGTCGAGGCCATCTGTGCCGGCCGCGATTTGATCAAGCCGCAGAAGCCGCATACCATCGCCAAGAGCATTGCCATCGGCAATCCCGCCGACGGCTACTATGTGGTGCAGGCCGCGCGGCAAAGCGGCGGGTGGGGTGCGGATGCCAGCGATGAAGAAATCGTCGAGGCGATTAAACTGTTGGCGCAAACCGAAGGAATTTGGACCGAACCGGCCGGCGGCGCTACCCTGGCGGCCACGAAAAAATTGATTGACAGCGGCCGCATCCCGCGCCAGGAAAGCATTTGCGTGTGCATCACCGGCAACGGCCTTAAAACCGTGGAAGTTGTCGTGGATCATTTGCCGCCACCGGCGTCGATAGCGCCCCGCCTGGAGGCGTTTGATCGGTTTATCACGCCAGGCCAAGGCGCCGCAACCGGGACCACTCCGCCGGTACCTCCGCACGCTGGAGCGGCTATCCAGCCGCCCCGGATTTCACACGGCGGCGAAGCCGCGACCGGATACATAGCCCCCGCGTCGAAGAGTCGCCGGGGTGACCTACGCCGGGGGTAGCGGTCCGCCGCCGAACATGCTGTCCTGATGACGAACCAAAATCTTCGCATGGCGCATGGATTTTGAAGGATTGCGGCACGGATTGGAAGGACGCGGGAAACCACGAAAAACACGATTCTCAAGACAGGAGCTTTTTGGTATGGCGGTGAATGTTCGTATCCCAACGCCGTTGCGTGGTTTAACCAACGGTGCTGATGTGGTTCCCGCGCCGGCCGGGACCATCGATGCGGTGTTAAAGCAACTGTGCGGTCAATTCGTCGGCATGGAAAAACGCCTGTTCAAACAGCCCGGCGAATTGAACCGGTTTGTGAATATCTATGTGAACGAAGAAGATATCCGGTTTCTGCAAAATCTGGATACGCCTATCAAGGACGGCGACGATGTCAGCATTGTGCCGGCCATTGCGGGAGGTTAACCATGGCGCCGACCGATTCCTGCGCCAACGGCGCCCATCGCCAGGACCCAGGCCCAGCGGATCAATTCCGCCCCGGCGGATCCGTCCTTGGCATGACCGGTGGCGCCTCCGACCAGTCGCGGATCAACCAACGCGTCTGGCTGACCTTCAGCGGCCGCGCCATGGTGGAAACACCGGCCCTTTGGCGTATGAGCCGGGCGTATCCGCAAGTTAGCTTTGACATCCGCCAAGCCAGCGTCACCGCGGAAATCGGCGTGATGGCGGTTCATTTTGAAGGCGCCCCCAATCAGGTGAACGCCGCGCTGGAATTCCTTCGCGGCCAGGGCGTGTTGGTGGAACCCATTGAGAAGAATATGATCGAGAGTTAGACCAAACGCGCTCGCCGCCGGGAGTGCGGCGCCGCTCAAGCCGGGGCAGAGCGCAGCGCCATCCCGGGTTGCGGGCGCCGCATGGCTATCGAAAAATTGTTACACCCCGAAGGAAGGACGTAACCCCACTATGACGCTTCCCGAAACCGCCGCCAAGATCTCCGCGGATGAATCCGCCTCCGTCGCCGAGACGCCGGGCGTTTCCGCGGCGAGCCTCGGTGGACTTGACACCGCTGACCCTTCGTCGCCGCCAGGCGACCCAAGCCTGGCCCGCTATAACCGGCAGATGCTCTTCGCACCCATCGGCGTACAGGGGCAAAAAAAACTGCGTAAGGCCCGCGTACTGCTGGTCGGGTGTGGGGCGTTGGGAACCGTTTTGGCTAATACGCTCGTCCGCGCCGGCGTGGGGCACTTTACCATCATCGACCGTGATTTCATTGAGCTGAACAACCTGCAGCGCCAGGTGCTCTTCGATCAGCGCGATATCACCGACCAATTGCCGAAAGCGATCGCGGCCGAACGCAAGCTCAGTAAGATCAACTCCGAGGTGAAGATCGAGGCTATCGTCGGTGACGTAAACCACCACAACATTCTGCAATACGCGCGGGAGAAAGATCTGCTGCTTGATGGCACCGACAATTTCGAAACCCGGTTTCTACTCAACGACGCGGCCATTGAGCTGAATATTCCCTGGATTTATGGCGCCTGCCTCAGTGCCATGGGTTTGGCGATGGTCATCCGCCCGGGCCTTACCCCCTGTTTGCGGTGCATTTTCGAGACCTCGCCGCCGCCCGGTATGAACCCCACGTGTGATACCGCCGGCGTGTTAGGCCCGACGGTCAATCTGGTGGCCAGTTGGCAGGCCCTGGAGGCGATTAAGTTACTGACGGGGAACTTCGCCGCCTTAAACCGTGGGCTGTTCAGCTTCGATTTGTGGGATAACCGATTCCAGCAATTGCAGGTCGCCCGGGCCAGGGAAATCGCAGATTGCCCGGCGTGTAAACATCATCGCCTGGAATATCTCTCCGGCAAATTCGGTTCCAGCACCACCACCCTGTGTGGTCGCAATGCCATCCAGATATCCCCGCCGCCCGGCCAGCAGGTTGATTTTGAGCATATCGCCACCGCGCTGCAGGCGGTCGGGCAACCGGGTTACAATAGATTTATGCTCAAATGCGTCATCGCGGAAGGTCATGGCGCGACGCAAAAAGAATATGAACTGACCCTGTTTCGCGATGGCCGGGCCATTATCAAAGGTGTCAGCGACGCGGCCGCGGCCAAGGCCCTCTACGCCAAATACGTGGGCAGTTAACCCGCATTTTGCACTGCTGGGTTGCCCCGGTCCCACATCACCGCCGACTTGTCGGCGGTGGTATGTGCGTTGAATAGACGCACCCTCCTTTTGTGCCCCACCGCCCGGTTCCCGCACATGGCGTTTGACCAGCGCCGATGAATCCAGAAAGACGTTCAGGGACGCGACCCCTTCTCCTCCAATACCGCCCGGCTAAGTGAACCGCCGGACACGACCAGGCGCGGCGGAGCGGTTTTCCAGGCGGGCGGGCGCCGCGCCGACTCAGCGGGGATGATCTTTGCCACGGGCTGGCCATGCCGCATGACCCGCACCGTTCCGCCTTTTTCCACCCAATCCAACAGCGCCGAGGCGCGCTTACGAAATTCGGTGCACGCAATCGTTTTCATCGCGACAACCTCGCTTCGCCATCAGGGATTGTACAGCAGCGCGCTCTACTCCGCGCGGCCACGCAGAAAACGGCGCCGGTACTCCTTGGCGGCCATGCCGAAGTAGGCCCGGAAGCGCCGGGCGAAATAAAAAGGCTCCGGCCACCCCACCTCCACGCCAATGTCGCCGACACTTTTATCGGTGTGAATCAGAAGTGAAGCGGCGCGCTCGGCCCGCAGCCGGGCCAGATAGTGCAGGGGAGGCAGGCCGGTAGCCCGCTTGAATAACCGGCTTAGATGGGCCGGGTCCACATATACCCGCGCACCCAGTTCCCGCCTCGTCCACGGGTGTTGCAAATCCGCTTCCAGTAGCTGGATGACTTTGGGGACCGCGGGATGCGGCGGGGGCGGAGCGCCCAGGCGCCGGGCGGAGGCATATTGGTAGGCCAGTGCATCCAGGAACATCAGCACCGTGGCAATAATTGGCGCTGGCCTCCGGTTCGTGGCTTTGCGCGTAAGCTGATGGAGCTGTTCCAGCAAGCGGCGACAACGTTTCAGACACTCGACATCAATGTGGAAAATAATGATTCCTTTGTTGCTCGGCGCCAGCGGGCCGTTCCAGAGCAATTCACCGATCGCCGGTTCGTGAAGGGTCCAGGCCAGTTCGCGGCTGAGGAGCTCCGGTGCGATGGCGCAAACGACGTATTGGAAATGGCGGCAGTCATCGTAAGCGTGCCAGGCCCCGGGGCGCAAGGCGATAACGTCCCCCGCCCGCAGCGTTTGCACGCCCAGGATACTCCGATGTGCTGTGACGCCATGGAACACCACCACAAATTCCATATAGTCGTGACTATGGGCGCGAAAGTCGCTGTTCAGGGAAGCCCGTGCGATATGGATCCGCGGCTCAGGCGTGGTGATCTTGTACGTGAACATTCGGTCTGACCTTAGGAATGGCCGCTTAGCCACCGGTGTCGGCCGATAGATCCGGTAATAATGGCAAATTAGTATCGTAGACTTGGCGGGCCAACGTGAGGGCGCGACGGGCTTCGTCAGGCGATGCTTCCGGTCGATCTCCTGGATAGCGCAGTTCCACGCCGTAAAGGGTCAGCGCGATCACCTGCCGAAGTTCGTCCGCCAGACGTTGGTTGATGGAAGCGGCGAGATCCAACAGTTCTTTCAGATCGTGCATCTTCGGGAAATCGATCTCGTTCCAAGTGAGGAAAGCCTTGATCAACTTCTCCACCGCCTGTTGGCAATGAAAGACGGCAGCACTGGGAAAAAGGGAGCCTTCTCCGGCCAAATGTTCAGCCCCGCCCAGGTGGGACCGCGCGCGGCTTAGCCATTGCGCGAGAATCCTGCGTTTCGCCTCCTCACGCCGCGGCATAAATCACCTTCCCATAGTTATTCGCAGGGTAGGCCATCCCGCCGATGGTGTCCTTGCTATCCTCGAACCACCGCGTAGTGATGAACAGGATGTCGAACGGATAGTTGATATCCCGCAGCGCCGTGCGAATGCGCACATACTCCGCCGTTCGGTCTATGATCTCCCGTTCCACTATAAGCAAGTCGATGTCGCTGTCGCGCGTCATCCGGCCGGTGGCGGCGGAGCCAAACAGAATGATCTTATCGGGCTTGACCACCGACAAAACGCGCTGGACAATCGTCTGCACGGTTCCGTCGTCAATTGCTTTTCTTCTCATGCCACACCACCACCTTCGTCGTTTCATATTCCAGGCGGCGATGCATGGTTTCACCTCCCCGGCCAAGGTGGCGCCCGCCCTGAAACCACCGACTACTTTCCCCGCGATTTTATACCGCCTCGCCTTCGAATACGAATATGGCCTTTTTTTCTTCCGACTTGAACCGGGTATGCCGGTGGTCTAGAATGCGCCATGATGACAGCGTTGCTTGAAATGCCGGCGGTCTCCCTGGGTTCCCTTGCTACTTGCCCGCCTGCTTCATCCTCCCTTCTCCTGTTCCAAAAGCGCCCGAAAACCCGCTTGCTCGAAGTGGTGATCGCCGGTCAACGCCTCCGTTATTCCGTAATCCACCATCACCAAAAAAGAGATGCAGTCGGTGAGGGACCAATCCTTATCCGGCCTTCCGCCGTAAAACTCGACACCGCGTGCGAAAAGCTCCGCACTTGCAGGAACAATCTGCACGTCCAGACCGGCGCGCAGAATTTGGTACAGATTAAGGAATGACTGCCGGGTGGTATGGAGCGCCAGCGCGTCCGCGATCTCAGTCAATATCCATTCTGTGGTGACGATCGTGTTGGCACCGGAGCTATGTGCCAGCGCCACGGCGTGGGCGCTGTCTTTCGGATTCAAGAGCGCCAGGAAATAGAAGGTGTCGGCGAATCGCTTCATGGGCGTTTCGGCGAGCCGTGGACGTAGTGGTCGTGGTTGCGCGCCCAATCCTCCGGACCTTCAACCGTGCCGGCGATACTCAGGAGCTTTTCCCAAATGGTCGGATGGGGCGCGGCAGGCTCAATCACCTGCACGTACACTTCGGCCCCTTCGGTCAGGTTTGCCGGTTCATCCAATGCGATCCGGCCGTCCTTGATGTGCCCGCGGTAAGTCATGACCGTCTCCACGCCTAAGCCTCATTATACTGGATGGATATTGTATTGGAAGAGCGTAACCGGTTCGACCCGGGCAATCGCAGGACCGTGTTCGAATATGAATACCCCCATTATAGTTCCGTAGAATAAGCTGGCGGGTTTTGTGCAACAACTTCGCGCGTTCTCCACACCTGACTTGAACCGGGTATGCCGGTGGTCTAGACGGCATCATCATGGCGGCCTTACTTGAAATGCCGGCAGTTCGCGCGCGGGTGCATCGGATGTCGGTGGCCGAATATCACCGGGCTGGCGAAACCGGCCTGCTTTCCGCTGACGTGGAGCTGCTGCGCGGAATCGTGGTGACCAAAATGCCCCAATCTCCCCTGCATGAGCTGGTGCTTCAGAAATGGATGAAGCGCCTGTTGGCGCAGGTGCCCAACGGTTTTGACGTGCGGCGGGAGGGGCCGCTGACCTTGCGGGATTCCGAGCCGGAGCCGGCTCTGTCCGTGGTGCGCGGCGTCGCGGACGATTGGGCGACGGCCCATCCTTCCACGGCGCATCTGGTCGTCGAGGTGGCCGTCAGTAGCGTTCCGCTCGACGAAGGCAAGGCGGAAATCTACGCTGAAGCGGGCCTTCTGGAATATTGGCTCGTGCGCCCGCAGGACCGCGCGGTGGATGTATATCGCAAACCCGCCAAGCAAGGCTATCTGTCCCGGACCACCTTCGCCGACACCGAGTATCTTCGTTGCCAGAGCATTCCGGAAATCGAGCTCATGCTCGCCGCAATCCGGCCGGCCCCAGGCCCTGAACCCACCTTCACTATAATAGCGGTTCCGCTATGCGTTCTTCGTGGATCCCTGCCCGGCCCGGTGGGGGGCGGCCTTCCAGGCCGCCATGTTCCTGGGTGAGAGGGCGGCGTTCTTATGCCCCCACCCCCGCGCGTTTGGCGTGAACCGCGCCGGGGCGTTGGAATGAATTCATCGATGGCCGGCTGAGCCACCTGCGATCCTGGCAAACTCGCCGCCACCGATGTTTGCATGGGTGTTTCCGTCGTATCTCCCCCCCTTTTTTGGCGTTCTTCGCGTTCCGCCATGGCGGATCTACGTCTTGTATGTTTAAAAAGATGGCCAACCATCCTTCCATCGAGCCTAGAATTCGCTGTCGCGTCGGCGGGACGACGAGCGCAGCGAGGAGTCACGCCGACGCGGCGACCGGCCCACGACCGATCGCGTT
>JAJYDU010000109.1 GCA_021790475.1 Planctomycetota bacterium
AAGTTTCCGATCAGGAGATGCGATGTGTGAACTTAAAACGCAATCATTTTCATGGTGATTGGAACTACGTCATCGCCCCCAATCGTTGAGCCATACTTGATACCTTTATTTATTACCGCTGCCTAATGGCCGCATAGAGTATAGGTCATACACTTCCAGCGTGATGCACCGTCCCGCATACCTCGCGAAAACCCCCGCCCCTGGCCCGGAAACGCGAGTCACGCCGGCCCAAGGCTACAAATTCACCGTCATAACTTGTAAAGTCACGCTAGGGTTGCCGATAATAGACTTGTAAATTGCGGACCCAATAGGTGAAATGTTTCTGTCTGGGGTTACAGCCGATCCGCAACATAACAACCTTGGCGGGATCGAAAACCCCCGGCGGCTTATGACCCCAAACGATGTACGCCGTCCTCCAGAAGGAGGAAAATTGGTAAGGGAAACTATGCCCTTTACCTTTCGTGTTTACCGCCATCAACAGACCGCTCCGCGGTCCCACCAAGTTACCCGACCCCCAAGACTGTCTTTTGATCTGGAAACTGACCCCCACCGATCCGGCCAGGTTCTCGCCCGGCAAGCGCAACGGAAAATCGGGATAAACCCAATGGTCCGAATGCGACGGAAACACCACATGGAACTGTATGGCGTGCTTCCGCAGATTCACCGCGATGGTCATTTTTCCGGAAGCATTGGCGCTCCAGCGTGCGGGATTCACCACGTCCAGCGAGCGCCTTCTGGAGAGCGGAAGCCACTGCGCGAGGGGGCACCGGATAGGAATGACCACCGGGTCGATCGGTTGACCGGCAAAGCGCCCGTCCAGTTTCAGCGGAATCAGTTTTAGCGGATGGCGCTGCGCCACTTGCCGGCCCGCCGCAGTCAGGTGAATCCGAACCGACGTATGAACATAGCTCATGGGCGGCACGGTAAAACATCGCGGCAAGCCGTTGACGGCCCACCCCACACCGCAATTCCGCACGACCCCGCGCACCGGTCGGCGGCTGAAGTTGTATACTTCCACCACGGCACCAGCCTGTTTTTGATGAAGCGTGGCATAATACCCAGTCGCAGTGAATCCCCGGCCCGGCTTGACGCGCAGCACCGTCGTCCAATCTTTGCCGGAAGGCTTCGCCGGGCCGGAAGGCTTCGCCGGGATGGTTCCGGCGACGGGCTGTAAATCCAGTGGTCCGTCCACATAAATGGGCGCCGAGCCAACAGCCAGGCGATAGCGCCCATCCCGCCCCGGCGGCAGAGTGACCGCCCGGCCCATCAAATTCACCCGTTCCAGATGTTTAACCCGGGCGGAAAGAGTGGGTAGAAGGATCATTTTCTTCGTATCCGACCAGACTACCAACGTTTGCGCGCCGCGCGCGGCGGAACGGACCGCGGTTTGTCGCCGCGGCGACGGGACGATCTGTTGGAACAAATAACCATGCACGTCCGGTCCCAAGGCCAGTGGGCCAAGATAATGGCTGTCCCCCAGTTGCGCCGTCAGATTCGCCAAAGCGACGTAGCCGGGTTTCACCGTCCAATCCCACCGCAACAAACCCCATACGCCGTCACCTTCGTTGTAAGGTGGAAAAACAAAGAAAAAGACGCGCGCCACGCCCAAGGCGTGCAGGGTGACTTCGTCCTTGACCACCGCTTCCGCCTGCCCTCTGGCCTGCACGGCACCGGCTTCGCGCAATAAGCTGCCCGCTTGCAAAGGACGCCCATCTCCTTCGGTGGCAAAGCCGGCTTCGGACACCCAAAGGGGTTTCGTATACCCATAACGCGCCAATAAGGTTCGGGCCGCTTGCACATCCTGACCATACAGCGGGGGGGTATAGTCATGGAAGCTGAAAACATCAAAATAATCGCCCATGCCGTTTTCAAGCATTAAATTCAAGATGTGGCGGCGTGGATACACTGGGGAAAACAGACTCTTCACTATGAGCGTGTGGTGAGTACGGATCGCGTGAAGAAAATGCGTTGAATTTACCGAGCCCAACGGGCCATTCAGTACGAGCGTACGAGGATCGCCAGCCTTGAAGCCCAGATATGCGACCTTTTGCTCCGCGGCGAAAGTCCAAGCCGTGATATGACTGGCGGCAATAACCCCATCTTCTTCATTGCCGAACTCCCAAGCCGTGGTTCGCCCCGCGAACTGTTTGGCCAACTCCCGCGTGTACCGGTACAGATCCATCAGATGGCGTCCCCATCCCTTCACCCACGCGGGAGTATCTCTCGGGTCAAACATATTCAAAACTCGAATGCGCCGCCGCGCCAGCAGGCCAACGGTAGCCTCGTAGCGCCCCCACATGTATACGCCCGGTTTCGGGTTCGTTTGGCTCCAACTCATTCGATCGCGCACCATGGTCAGACCCGCTAAACATTCCAGTTCCGAACAGAGTCGATTGGCATGGGGTGGTTGCAATTTGTTGCCCATGAAATGGGGTGCCGTCAACCAGCTTTGCGCGCTGTCCACACAAAAGGGACTCTGGGGATTCAGCCGCCGCGAAGCGGGAGCAACAACCCGCGCCAACGGCACGAACCTTTGCCATACCCGCGCGCCTTTCGCCTTAAGCTGCAATTCATAGTAGCCCAGCGGCAACGGTGGCAAAGTCAGTGTGCGACCGCCCCCGGCTATAACGCCCCGGGCGATGAGCCTTCCCCGCCAGTCCCGCACCCGCCAGTCGTAAGGGGTTGCCACCGGAACGCCGAACCGGAACGTCAGCGGCTCAGAAGGCGTGAACACATTGCCCGGTCGGCCGCTGCTCAGTTGCCCAGTCGCCGTGGCGAAAGAAGGCGACGGTGATGTCGTCACCGCAGCGATTAACCTGCTCGCCGCAAGGTCCCAAGCCAAAGCCACTAAGCACATCACCATGACCATTTGCGATTTGCGCGCCGTGGCGAGATATACCCGCCTTGACGTAACTGAAGTCCTCATCAACTCTCCTTGGGGATAACGTAACCATTCACGGCCCTCCGGCCCGTCAGACTCCTAATAAGTCTAATCGACAGTAAAGTATATCCCCCGCAATAAAAGCAAGTAACCGTTCACGGGCAAAAGTGGCGAAATCAGCACAAAAACGAGGGTTCCCGACAATATAAGCCCATTTTTCGCGCGTTTTTTGCTCCAACGGCCTCCAACATCCGTTTATTTCCCTTTATTTATAATGTTTTTGGCCCGTGAACGGTTACCCGCAGGCCAATTGAATGATGCCAAGGTAGTTGCATGACTTTTTCGCGTACCGCACCAGAATGCCCCGGCATTTGCTCAGCCAGCCCAGCGTGCGCTCCACCACCCAGCGCCGCGCCTTGCGACTCTTACGCTCCTTCGTGTCGAGCTTCTCTTCCCCGATGCGCCGGATCCATACGGGGTAATGTTATATCCTAACATTTTGCGATGACAAAGCAGTAGTACTGATCCGGACTTTGGAAACTTCCGGCGAATCGGCCGCCGCGAATTTACTGCGCCAACTTGGCTGCTGCGAACCCGCGCGTAATCTGGCCTATCGCCTGTACAATATGTGCGATCGCAAGAAATGGGCGCAGAGGTGTCCAGGCCCCATTTATGACTCCACTTGCACGTATAGGTTTCGAACACATTGACATTCATACATCTAATACTATCCGACGGTTAATTGACCACCCCAAGCATAAGGGATCGCCTCCTTGAACCTGCATGACGGCCCGAGGGAGGAGAGTGGCAAGGCCGGGTGGGGGTGCGGAGGCGGGTGGAAGAAACCGCCCCCGCGACGCGGGCGGCAAACTCATCCGGAGTCTGGTAGCCCAGGCTCGAATGCGGACGCCGCCGATTATATTCCTGACGATAGAGCCGGCAAATAACCTGCGCATGCGCCACACTCCCAAACGTCTCCATATCCAGACATTCGCGGCGCAGGGTCCCGTTAAACCGTTCATTGGTCCCATTTTGCCAGGGGCTGCCGGGATCGATGTGCCGAAAGATGACTCCGGCTTGCTTAAGCCGCCGCCGCAGGGCCTTGGCTATAAACTCCGGGCCATTGTCGGATCTTACGAACTGGGGTGTTCCGTAACGGCTGAACAGCCGCAGGAGTGTCTGGGCCACGACCGTCGCATTCATGCGTCGTCCAGCTTCCACGGCCAAGGCTTGCCGGGTGTATTCATCCTCCACGGTAAGAATTTTGAGTTTCCGGCCATCGTCCAGAGCATCAAAAACGAAATCGTACGCCCAGACCTGGTTGGGATACCGGGCCTGGCAAGGTGTCCGGACGCCCGGTCCACGCCGTTTTCGCGCTTTTCTGCGGGACAGCGTAAGGCCGTACTTCCTGCATAACCGTCGAATTCTCTTCACGTTGAGCTTCTCCTGTCGTCCGTGCCGCATCCACTGACGCCGAACCTTCTGGTAGAGCATGCGGTAGCCGTAACGCGGATAACGCCTGGCCAAGTCACATAACAGCCGTACCAATTTCATATCCTCTCCTTTTTGCTGATAGGCCAGCCAACGTCGGCTGATACCCGTCAAATCGCACGCCCGCCGCCGGGATATCTTCCGCCGGACCAGAAAACCAACCGCCTGGCGGCGTTCCGGGGCGGCGGTTACTTTTTTTGTAAGAACTCCTTAAGCACATCGACCTCCAGGTCGCGTTCAGCCAGGAGGCGTTTGAGCCGCACGTTATCCTTCTCCAGTTCACGCAGCCGCTTCACCGCCGGTTCGGACATCTGGCCGAACTTCCGCCGCCACGCGTAAAACGGCACATCGCTGATCCCATGCGTACGGCACAATTCAACGATCGTCTTATCGCCGGCATCCGCTTCGCGTAGTATCGATACCATCTGCTCTTCCCTGAATCGCTTTTTCTTCATACGACTTCCGATCCTTTCTATACCGAAAGTCTATACGATCCAGTGGAGTCATTTTAGGGGCGCAGGACCGAGGCACTTGCTTACAACAGCCTGGTAATCGCGTGGCCGGAGATCGCACAGCTGGCGCGCAAGCGTGAGACAGTAAAATCGGCAAAACTCGAGCTTATTCGCCAAGCAGAAATTGATGATACCGTCCCATCCAATACGCCAGCAGAAAAGCCGTCCCATCGTCTTCGCCGTGGCCATCGCCGCCGCCATCGACCACAAACGGATTGTCATTCCACTTCATCACACGCCGCTCATCGGGCGGCAACAGCGTGATCGCCTCGCGCAGACCGAAGCGGTCCGGCGTTGGGGCGAATACAATATCGCTCCGATGCGAGTTGCGTACGTTCCACTTGATGAGGTCCATCGGCATCCGGTAGAGCGTCCAGGCGGCGGCGGGCAAATCCACTTTGGCTTCGGGCCGGCCGCGGAGGTAGATGAAAGTCCAGAGCGGATTGGCCTCGCGTTGGATATTTTTCCACCATGCCTCCAGGGCACGGCGGTATGCCTGGAGCAGCCGGGGATCCTTTTCGTATTGGAATACGCAGTAGAAGGGAAGCATCGCGAGTTCTTCGTCCGAGTAGTCCAATTCCTGCCGGAACTCATCCAGCCGCGTGATCCAGTCGGCATATTGGAGTTTCCACGCGACTTTTTCGTATTCGGTTTCGTAACGCGCCTCGTCGGTGATGTGCGCGGCGATCTTCAGAAAACTAAGCAATTGCAGGCTGTTGAGCGCTCGCTCTTGCGGCTCCGTGCGCAGCTTATCCGGCGACCACCAGCCCCACGTTGTCGGCTGGCCGTCCAGGTCGATCAGGTTATAGCCGTTATCAAGAATGTGATCCATCATTCGTCTGGCGGTCTGGGCAATACGCCTCTTCAAGTCCGGGTCGGGGAGCAGATCATAGGCGATGCTGAACATAAAGAAGTGACCGACGACCTCATCGGAGCTGGTATCCGCTTTCCAGCAGACCTGGCCGTCGGCGGTCCAATGCCACTCGCCACCGGGTACCGGGTCGCCCTTACGAACAAACGAACGGGCGGGGAACCCCCGCCGTCCCGCCACCTCTTCGAGAAAAAGAACCGCTTCGATGGATTTGCGGGCGTTGGCCAGCGCCTCCGGCGATGGCGCGACGGCGTAACGGAAACACTCTGTTGCGGCGTACATCGCGGTCCATAGTCCATCGTTGTCGTTGTCGCACAAGCGATTGCTGGATATATCGCCCGCGACGGTCAGGTGGGAGTCGGCCACGAGACCGTAGCGATCGTGGCGATCCCGGATCCGCCGCTCGTAGAAATCGGCCTTTTGGGCAAGGGTCATGGCGCGCAGTTCAATATGCGAAACTCCGGTGCGCGTGCGTACCCAAACCCCGGCGTGATTGTCCGCCACAAGCTGCTCAACCTGATCGTCCGGCAAGTAACGGCGGCCCGCAAAATACTGGCGGCGATCCCGTTCCGGCGCGGATAAATCCAGGCGAAGCAGGCCTTGTGCCGAACCGAGCCACAAGGCGCCGTCGGAGGCCCGCAGAGCGATCTCGCCGTTGGGCAGGGGGGACGCCTTGGCACGCAGCTGAGCCGGCACGTTCGGGTCCGAGAGATTGTAAAAGGTGCGGAACTTCTGCGGATAGGGCGTGAGTTTTACCGGCGTCCAGGCCGCCGGGGAGGAAACCGCCGGCAAGTGCTCGGAGTCTTTCACGGAGCTTTCCCGCTGTTTGGCCCTGGCCCGCAGCGGACGGCTGTAAGCTTTCAGACCGGCGAGTTTCGGATCGGTCCCGGCCAATTCCTTGAGGTTGGCAACGACTTTTTCAATGGCGCCGATCACGTCCCGCACGTCGGCTTCGTCGCCGATGAGAAGAAACTGCGGCAGCCAAACCGACTCTTCATACGCGGCTCTCTCCGAGACCGGGCAATGACATTGCGAATAGTCCATCGGCTGGTCGCGCCCGACGACAAGTTGCGGAGAGTTCTCCGGCGTCGCGTGAAACAATTCGCTCTGATACACCGGTTCGTAGAATCGCCCGTCGCAGGGGATGCCTTCCGCCTCGAGCGCGGCCACAAACAGGTCGCGGCCCGGCGCCGGGCCGGTGGGACGGTACTGGAAGACGTAGTGGTAAATCGTTTCCCGCGTCAGACCCGGTTGCGGCGGCAGCGGGCGGACGTGCGGTAGTTGGCCGAGTTTCTGATTCAACAACGCGGCGTGCTGTGTGCGTTTGCGGCATAACTCCGGCAACATTTCGAGTTGACCCAGGAGCAGCGCCGCCTGCAACTCGGTCATGCGGTAGTTCGATCCGAGAACTTTTTGCCGGTACTGGTCCGTAAGGCTCGGCCGACCGCAATTGACGATCGATTGCAGCGCTTCAAAATAATCCAGCCGCGACGTGATTACGATTCCGCCTTCTCCGGCCGTCATCAGCTTGCTTTCCTGGAAGCTGAAGCAACCCGCGTCGCCGCCGGCGCCGGCGCCGCGTTCCTGGAACCGCCCTCCGTGCGCGTGGGCGCAGTCTTCGATGATGAGCAGTTTGTGCTCGCGGGCGATGGCCCGCAGCGCCTCCATGTCCGCGAAGCGCATGGCCAGATGCACGGGCATGATGGCACGCGTGCGGGGGGTAATGGCGGCGCGCACGGCCGGCGCCGCGAGGCAGTAGGTATCCGGATCGACATCGACAAACACCGGTACGCCGCCGGCCTGCAACACGGCGACCGCGGTTCCATCCCAGGTGTAGGCGGGCACGATAACCTCGTCGCCGAATTTCAGGCCCAGCGCCTGCACCGCGGCGAGCAGGGCGATGGTTCCGTTGGCCAGGCACAGGCCATAAGCGGCGCCATGCAGTTCGGCGAAGCGCGCGGCAAATTCACCGGCGAGTTTGCCGGGCAACGGAAACCCGCCCCAATGCCGGCTTTCCACCACGCCGACGAGACGCTCCACATCCGAAGGACGAAACAGGGGCCAGGAAGCGAACGGCTTTTTGCGGATGGGTTCACCGCCGAGGATGGCGAGTTTAGACATGCGGGCAGCTCCGATTGATTCTACAATAATTTCTCAATTCATGGAACAATGCAGTATCCGCCGAAGTGTTCGGACTGTCAACGCCCGCCGCGACTGTGCCGAACGGGGAACGGGGTGGGGTGTAACTCCTATTGTTGGCGATCAGGCGGCGCGTTGCGCCCAATAGTTATCCACCAGGCCGGCATAATCCAAACAGCGCAAGGCGGTCATGTGTTCCGCCCGCTCGACACGCCAGCGGCAGGAGTTGATCTTCAAGCGTGCGCCCACCATATTCTTACACGCTCCTTCGACAGTGCCGCTGCCAATGACCAAGCCCCGTTGGAGACGCTCCCGATACCATAAATCATCCTGGTGTGATTCCAGATAACCAAGCAACTTGTCCAAATGGACGCGTTGTCCATCCAGGAGTTGCTCGCCTTGCGATCGCAGTTGCTTCACCCAGCCTGCACCCCCATGGCGTAACACAAAGAGCACCTGCGCCTCCGCCCAGTCCCGGGCGGTGGTTCCTTCACCCCACATCCCTTTGGCACAATCATGGACATGCTCGCTAACATGAAAAATGTCGAGAACCCATTGTGCCCGTGCGCCGAGGTGCAGGGCTATACAGCCGCGCCTAATTAAAGAGACATAGTTAGAAGATTGTGGTATACTCTATCGCACTTGTTTGCGTAAAGGAGAGTGTCATGGTTCCTCGATTAT
>JAJYDU010000007.1:0-30654 GCA_021790475.1 Planctomycetota bacterium
ACCTATTCCGGTACGACCACTATCACCAGCGGCACGCTGGAATTCACCGGCAGCACTGCGGGTCTGACCGGCAATGTGACGGATAACTCGGCGTTGGTCTTCGGCCAAAGCGCCAGCAGCAGCCTGTCGGGCGTGATCTCCGGCACGGGCAGCGTCACCGAGAATGGCGCAGCCGGGACCACGTTGACACTTTCCGGCGCCAACACCTATTCCGGTGCGACCACTATCACCAGCGGCACGTTGAAACTCACCGGCAGCACCGCGGGTCTGACCGGCAATGTAACGGATAATTCGGCATTGGTCTTTGCCCAGTCAGCCAGCAGTAGTCTCTCCGGCGCTATCTCGGGAACCGGCAGCGTCACCGAGAGCGGCACAGCCGGGACCACGCTGACGCTTTCCGGCGCCAACACTTACACCGGAGGAACCACCGTCACCAGCGGGACGCTGAACCTGACCGGTTCGCTCGCCAGCACCGGCAATGTGACGGTTAACGGCGGAACATTCCAAGTCAACAATGGCACAGGGCAGACCATAGCCGCCCTGAACGGAACGGGTGGTACGGTCAGCCTGGTTGCTGCCGCGGACAATCTAACTGTTGATAGCGGCGGCAGTTTTGCGGGTGTTATCAGCGGTCTCGGCGGTCTGAATCTCGCCGGTGGCACGTTGACGCTTTCCGGCGCCAACACCTACACCGGTGGAACCACGATTACCAACGGAACTCTGGACGTAACCGGTTCCATCGGCGGCTCGGTCAATGTCAATGGCGGGACGTTTGAAGTGGGCAACAGCTTCTCCATCGGCGACCTCAACGGCCAGGCCGGCAGTACGCTGGATTTGCTAACCGGCGATACGCTTACCGTGAATCCGGCCACGACGGATACCTTTGCAGGCGCCGTCATCGGTGGCGGTGATTTGACGGTTAATGGCACCGGCGGTTCCCTGGCCCTCTCCGGAGATCTGCACGGCTTTACCGGCGCCTTTGATGCCACCAATGGCGGATCGCTGATCATAGGCGGAGCCAGCCAACTGAGCACTACCGCTACGTTTAACATCACCAACAATCTTTCCATCGGCGTTACCTACACCAACCTCAACGGCAATGCCCTCAACTTCGGCACGGCCGGCGCGACGGGTGGATCGCTGGATGTCACCGGAACCCCCGGCAGCAGTGGCACGTTGGGAAGCGCTACCAACGCCATCACTATTTTTGACACGGCTGCCGGAACATTTACGGATACCATCGACGCCGGCGGCCCCACGAATACTCTTACCCTGGCCGGCGCGCTGACCAGCGATAACGTCACGGGCAAGAACGTTCTCGTGCTTCAGAATGGCATATTCGATCTTACCAATACCTCGAACAGCACGACTTTCCTGGGAAACGGGAATCTGCAAATTGGTAACGGATCGAACTTGCCCGCCACCGCGGAATTTTCCGCCGCGACCAATCTGCCCGCCGCCACCGTCGGCATCACTCTGGATGACGGCGCGCTGCAATATACGGGCGCTACTTCCGCGACGGTGGCCAACGCCATTGCCGTTACCGGCACCGGCAACATCATTAACGGCGGCGGCCTGAGCGGTGCAAACACCCTAAAACTTAGTGGCAACCTGACCGGTGGGCCATCCACCGTTTTGGAATTAACCAATGGCAACATTGAACTATCCGGAACCAATTCCGGTTTTACCGGCATTCTGGATCTAAACAACAAAAAAGGCGCTGTAACGGCGTTGGTGGATTCCAACGCCGCTCTTACCGGTGGTGGAATCACCTTTGACGGCGGTGTTCTGGAAAACAACAGTGGTGGCGCATTGACCGTCGCCAACGCTCTGACCGTCAATTCCGCCGGCGGTACGTTCAATGATAACGGCGGCGGAACTTCCGCCGCACCAACCGCTCTAAATGGCAACATCACGGGTCTTGGAACGCTTACCATCCTGGGCGCCGGCCAGACCAGCGATTTTGTTTCGCTGGCTGGGACCAACAGCCCCGGCTCGGCCAGTACGCCCGGCTTTGTTTTCCAGAATGTGACGGTGGAAGCGTCTTCGTCCGCGAATCTCGGCCCGAACCAGATCAATCTGAACAACGGCGCCATCTTGGGAACCGCCGCCTTTACCTCTTCCAATAACATGCAGCTTCAGGGAACCAGCGACACGCTGGAAGTCAGCGGCGCATTTACCGACGTGTACCAGGGCGCCATCGGCGGGTCCGGGGCGCTGGTGCTCACAACCACTTCCGCCGGTACCGGCGTAATCGGTCTTACCAACGCCTCCAACAGCTACGGATCGTCCACGCTGGGAACCACCGTGGAAAACGGCGTAACCGCGGCCTTTAACACTTCCAGTTCATTCGGCGGCAATCCCATCCAACTGGGCGCCGCCGGTGCGGTCGGCGGCGAGTTGGCGCCGACGGTTTCAGGCTTGGTTTTGACCAACAACATTATTCTCCATGACGCGGTAAGCAGCACGGTGGCAACTTCCGACGTGTATGACACTAACGGAACCAAAACCTCACTTAACGGAATTATCAGCGATGCCACCGGTGTGCACGGCGGCCTGCTGATCAACGGCGGCGGCACGGTCACGCTTAACGGCGTGAACACCTATTCCGGCGGGACCATCATCGACGCCCCGACCATTGTTATTTTCACCAATGCCAGCAGCCTTGGAACCGGCACGGTTACACTGGGTTCAGGCGGCGGCGAACTGGAGGCCGGCGCCACGGGTGTAACCCTGGCCAATAACATTGTTCTCAGCGACACCCTTACCGGCGGCACACCGGATATTTACAGTACTGGTTCGGCCGGTTACACCGATACGCTTTCCGGAATTATTTCCGACGCCGCCGGTGTGCATGGCGGTCTGGCAATCGCCGGCGGCGGAACGGTAAATCTCAATGGGGTCAATACTTATTCCGGCGGTACGTTGATTCAAAGCAAGACCACGGTCGGCTTTAATAACGCCGCCAGCTTCGGCGCCGCCGGTATCAACATTGCTAACAACGGCTTTATCAGTAATGGCACAATCCAGGCCGAAACCGGAAATGGCGCGCTTACATTGGCCAACAGCCTGACCCTTACCGGCAACGGTACGTTCGATACCAACGGCATCTCCGCCGGCACCACGCTTACCGGCCAAATTTCCGGGGTCGGTACTTTGATTGTAAATGATTCATCCGGAACGCATTCGGGACTATTGATCATTAATGACAGCGCCAATGCCACAAAAAATAATTACGGTACCACTACTAACATTGGCACACTGATTGAAAACGGCGCTACGGTTCAGTTTGACACCGCCACCGCGCTGGGGCCCAATCTGATCGCCATGGGCGGTGCAGGCGCTCCCGGCGCAACGCTCCAGGCCGGCGCCACCGGTCTGACCTTGACCAACAATATCCAGCTTAACGACACGATCACGTCGCTTACCAATTCCGACGTGTTCAACACCAATGCCTTCAGTACCACGCTTACTGGAACCATCGATGGCGCCGGCGGATTGGTGGTTGACGGCGGCGGCACTCTTACGCTCGCTCCAACCAGCGGCGCCAACGCTTACAGCAATGGCACCACCATTCAAGGCGCCGCGACGCTGGATGTAAGTACCGATGCCGATCTGGGTAATTTTACGCCTTCCACCGGTGGCATTACCTTCAATAACGGTACGCTTGACCTTACCGGGACAACTTTTTCCACCTCGCGCAGTGTTGGTGTACAGACCGGCGGCGGAACCATCACCACCGCCGGGACGGCTGATTTCTTCGGTTCCGTCAGTGGATCGGGCGCTTTGACCCTCACCGGCGGCGGAACCATTCTGCTCAACACCGCCGACACTTATACCGGTGGAACCACCGCCGGCACTACCACCAGCGGCGTAACCGCCGTGGCCGGCGATACGACTTCCTTCGGGACGGGTACGCTGACCATCGGAGCCGCCACCGGCCCGGGTTCCACGCTGGAAACGAGCAATGAATTGAGCTTTGCCAACGGCGGGGCGATTGGAACCGGCATCCAGATGGATATCGGCAATGACTTCACCATGAACGGTGGAACCACGCACTCCACTTTGGTGTTGACGTTGTCGGGTCATCCATCCACTCTCGGCACACCGTCAACCGGAAACTACGATTCGGTCAACTTGACCAATACCACCGCCAACACCGCGACGTTCACCGGCGCCGATACGCTTACCCTCCGGTCCAATTCCGGCTTTAAACCGGGCGATTTTGATCGCTATATCGTGGTCGGAACAGCGGGAACGGTCGCTGCTCCGGTCAACGCCACCGGTCAGAAGATTCCCTTTACCCCTGATGCCACTTTTACCACCACCACCAGTTCGCTGGCGGTCCGGTTGCCCAGCGCCACGGATCCGAACTTCTCCACCGATCATCTGAACTATTTTGAAAGCGTGGTTCCCGGTACCGGCGTGGTGGTAACAGCCCAGACGCTTTTCGCCCCCTTCGCCACAACCCCCAACGAAACAGCCATAGCCAATTACCTCGATACCTACGCCAACCCATCGGTCAATGTGCCGTTGGATCTTCAAAGTCTGCTCTCGCAGTTAAGCCTGCTGCCGCCAACTTCAACCAATCCGGCCAACGAAATCGGCCCGGCGCTGGATCAGCTCACGCCGCAGAACGAACAGGCTCTCGGCAACATCGGCATTCAGAACGGCATTTTTGAAAGCCAGACGGTTTTCTCCCAGATATCCAACCAGTTTAACGGCATGACCGGCTTCAATGCGGCCGGGCTGTCCATGCTTGATACGCCCAACGCCGATCCGTTCACCACTGCACTGGACTCGGCCATGCAGTCGGTCGCCCAGGCGAATAATCAGAATACGACCAGCTCGATGGACGTATTCAACGGCGAGCCGTCGCAGGGCGGCGCCGTGCCGGTTCCCGGGCGGGAATCGCAAAGGAACACGCTGTCCGGTTTTGTCAGCGGCAATGTGATCCTGGCTGATCTGCCCAGCACGGCGGCGGGTCAGACCGGAAACTTCACCACCGGCGGCGTGATTACCGGCGTGGATTACACCATGGCCTCGCATCTGGCCATCGGACTGTTGTTCTCCTACGCGAACACCAGCGCCACCCTCGACAGCCATGGCAGTTCGTTAAATGACCAGAGTTATTCGCCGGGCATTTACCTGGGATTCCGCAAGAGCCATTTCTACGTGGACGCCTTGGCCAGCTACACCTACAACGGTTATAAAATGCACCGGAACATTACCTTTACCAACCCCCAGTCCGTCGCCAGCAGCACGCCGCACGCCAATCAGTTCGACCTCAACGCCATGCTGGGTTACAACTTCCATCTGCGGCATGGCTTGAAGCTCGGCCCGGCGGTGGGCGTGGGCTATACCCACATGAATATTTCCGGGTATAACGAAACCGGCAGCCCGGCGGACCTGACCGTTTCCCCGATGTCGGTTGATTCGCTGCGTTCGCTCCTGGGCGGCCGCATTGAATATGCCTGGCATCCGGCCGGGTTGTCCATGCCGGTGGACTTCAGCGCCAATGCCTTCTGGCAGCATGAATTTCTCAACGGCAGCCGGGGCATCACCGCCAGCTTCACCGAGTTGGGTACGGGTTCGTTCGTGATTGATACCGCCGGCCCGGCGCGTGATTCGGCTCTGCTGGGCGCGGGAGTCAGCGGCAACCTGACCCGGGATATCACCCTGTTCGTGAATTACGAGTCGGATATCAGCGCCGGCCAGGGCGGACTTGCCCAGAGCGTGATGGCCGGTGTGGCGATCGCGCTGCGGTAAAAATATGCGGATTTGGCGTTGAATGACGCCTGCTGAATGGGCGGTTCGCACCGTGGTGTGGTTTAGTCGCGAGCCTGCCTGTCACCCCATGGGCGGGGCTGGCGGGCGGTGTTGTCCAGAAGCCGGCCAGCCTGCTGGCCGTGTCCATTGCTCATTGTGGGGCGGCCTTCCAGACCGCCAATTTATGGAAATCATTATATTCTCCAGGACAATCACTATTTTTAACCCCGTGAACGATTACCAATATGCCGAGCCGATGATCTGGCGGCTCAATTGTTCATGTACGAGTTCAACACTCATCGACCATCGTCCCTATCCGCGTAATCGGCGGTAAATAATAACGTAGCCGTTCACGGGCCTGAGGGAAGCGGTTATCTGAGTGTTCTGCGGATAATCCGGTATATCCGAACTGCGTTCCACGGCTCTACACTACATCGGCCTGGCCCGGCGGAATATCCGGGACAGGCGTTCGGGCGCGATACCCAGGCTCTGGCCCACAAGAATAAGTTGATGACGGAGCGTAGTGCTCCAAAATCCGTCTGTGAGCCAGCGGCGGGCGGAAGTGATTACGGCCGCCGGGATAACCACGACGCGACCTGCGCGTGCGGCCTTCTTCACGAAGGCCAGGTCTTCCAGGATCGGCCATTCGGGAAATCCGCCTAAACGGTAATACATCGTGGCATGTAAAAACAAGGCTTGATCGCCATAGGGACGATGCCGATAGCGCGATCGCCAGTACACCAGTTGTTCCATAATTCGAAAATGAAGGCCGGACGGAGCGACGCGAAGGGAAAATGCCCCGATTGACACACCCGGTTGCGCCAGTGCGGAACATACCCGTTGCGGATAATTGGGTGGCAGTAAGGTATCGGAATGCAGAAACAGTAGAATGCCGCCCCGGGCGGCGGCAGCGCCCGCATTCATCTGGCGACCGCGCCCGCTGAGACTATGGATGATTCCGGCGCCGGCATCGCGGGCGCGGGCTACGGTTTGGTCCGTGCTGCCGCCGTCCACGATCAGCACTTCCACACCAGGCGCCGCGGCCGATGCAATCGTGGCGGCAATATTCGATTCTTCATTCAAGGTGGGAATGATGACCGAAACCGGCGGCGCTGCTGGTGTGGTTCCGGTGCGAATGGCATCCCAGACGGGCAGGTCGCCGGGATGATCGACATCCGCCAGAGGTCCAAGCAAACGGACCGATAGGCCGGCCAGTTCCGCGGCCTGAAGCGTTTGGGAGAGAACGGACCGGCTTCCCCACGAGATATTGGTAAAGAGTTCCGGACAGGGGCGGTCCAGGCCGATCAGGTAATAGCCTCCATCCCGGGCGGGTCCCAGCACGAGATCGTGCGTTTTCAGGGCGACGAAAGCCTCCTGCAATATTTCCGGCGTGATGCCCGGCGAATCGGCGCCGATGATCAGAACATATCCGGCGCCGTCCTGGAAGGCGTCGCGCATGGCGCGCCATATCCGGCGGCCCAGGTCGCCGGCGCCTTGCGGAGTGTACATCCAAGTTCCCCCGTAACGCTGTGCCATGGCCGGAGCGCCGCCATCGGTCCCGGTGAAGCGAACTTCGATGCACTTGCCATGGGAGTTGTCCCAAGCCTCGGCCTGCGCCAGCGTATGGCGGGTCATCGCATCCTGCAGGGCCGCGGCGCCCTGGGCGCCGAGATGTTCCATCAGTCGCGTTTTGGTCCGGCCCGGCGTCGGATAGCGTGCGAAAATGATCAAGCGGTGGTGCGGGGGGTTGGCGGGAACCGCCGCCGGACGCCAGAACGCTTCGATAAGAATGGAGGAAAGGATTTTGAAGCCGGCGCCCAGAACGCCGCGCCATGTTCCGGATATTTTGGATATACCAATGCGCCGTCGATAAGGCACGGGAACTTCCGCGACCTCCAGCCCCAGCCGGGCGGTGCGCAGCTGCATTTGAATCGTCCAGCCGTAACCGCGGGCGTCCATCGCCAGACGGCGCAGCGCCCGGTGGCGGATGGCGCGGAACGGGCCGAGATCGGTGTAACGCACGCCCCAGAAAAGGCGCATCAACCAGCAGGCCAGGGCGTTGCCCCGGCGCTGCGGGAGGCTGAGCGCTCCGGGTTCCGGACCGCCGAGAACGCGCGAACCTATAACCATATCCACATCGCCACGCGCTATCGGTCCGACCAGGCTCTCCATCCGGCGCGGATCATCGCTCCCGTCCGCATCGAGGAATACGACCACATCAGGATTTTGCAACGCCGCCATACCCGCCAGGCACGCCGCCCCGTAGCCCCGCCGCGGTTCGTAAACCACCTGTGCGCCAGTGGAGAGCGCTATCTGCGCCGTGCGATCCGTTGAGCCGTTATCCACCACGATGATTTGCTTTACCCATGGCGGAACGGCCGCGATAACTCCGGCGATGGCCTTTTCTTCATTCAGAGCGGGGATAACCACGGCCACGGACGCCGCGCCGCCGCCGGCCATTGCGGTATCCGCCGGCAATCGCCTGATTGCACCGCGATTCCCGCGGCCCATCGCCGTAAGGGCGTCCCACGCCAGAAGCGCCAGAACCGGCAGATGTTCCAGCCAGATATCATGGTAATAATACAAGGGTAAAAGCATGGTGTAGAGCAGCAGCGCGCGTTGCGGGCGAAGCGCTAAAAATGGAACCAGCCAGAGGTAGTACCAGGGGAACTCGGTGGGGCTTAATAGAAATACCGCGGCAACAATGAAAAGCGCTGCGGTCAGGAACCTGGCGGATTCCGGAAGCGGGCGCCGCGCGAGATAAAAAATCCATGCGGCAAGCAATAACAGAGCCGTGGCGCGGGCCAGCAGGGGCGCCCTCCAGCCGGCAAATATGCTCCACAGGGCCTGCTGGATGCGAAACAGGCAGTCGTTATCTTCCCATCGCTGCGCATAAGCGCTCGCGCCGGAACTGGAATGAAGGGCCGCCAGGGTATACCCCAGCAGAATCATTACCGAAAGAAACGCGAAAAGCAGCAAGGGACCGATGCGCTTGCCGCGCCTTTTCGCCTGCCAGCAGACCGGCAGCAGAACCACCGGCCAAAGTTTGGCGCCGACGGCCATGGCCAGCCAGAACATGCCGCGCCATGGCGCGCCGCGCAGCGCATAGAGCAATGCCGCCAGAACCAGCGGCGCGACGATTACGTCCAGATGCGCCCCCACATAAGTCATCTGAATCAATAACGGATTCCACCAGTAAAGAAGCGCCGCGCAGCGTGGCCGCGACGCTTCGGTCAGCAATCGCGCCAGCAGCGTAAACGCCATCAAATCAAATGCCAGCAGCACCACCCGCCACGCGGTAACGCTCAAAGGGCCAAGCCAGTACGCCACGGCAAAGGTTCCCTCCGCCACCGGTGGGTAAATCGTGGTCAATTGGGGATAAATGATATGGCGAAGCGTTTTGGCTCCGCGGGGTTCATGCGCCAAACGCCGAAGTTTCGCGGGAATGGATGGTATGTTCCGCTGGATCGCCTGCGGGCTGTAGGCGTAAGGGTTCACGCCATGTGCGGTCACGGCTCCATCCCACAGGTAACGATAGTAATCCACTTCCAACAGCGGCCGCGAAGGGATGAGCACCAGCCGCGCTGCCAGCCCAACGGCAAAGATCAAATAGAACAGCCGTTGTGAATCCCGTACACGGCCAACGGCCCATACGGCGCCAAGGTACAGTGCGCCCAGCAACATGCTTGCGGCGACATAGGCGTCTAACGCCGGCGGTTGATGCAACACCGTTGCCAGTTGCCTGGACCACAGCCCCACGACGCCCGCCCCCGCCAGGATGGCGCCACCAGCCAGCGCCAGGCATATCCTTGCGATTCGTGTCGCCGGCGCGACGGCGGGTTCTCCTGATGACATATAGTCCTCTTAGCGCCTCCACGCCAGGACCTGCCGGCAGAGTCGTTTCAGGAGGGGCGTAAGGCGGGAGCGATTATAAGCGTCCGCGGCCATTTTTATGACTTGCGCCTGCGTGGGATAGGGATGAATGGTATTGGCGATCCTGGCCAGACCTACACCCGCGGTCATGGCCAGGGAGATTTCACCGATCATATCACCCGCATGGCGAGCTACGATTGTTGCGCCCAAAATCCGATCGGTTCCCTTGCGAATGTGCATCTTCAGAAAGCCTTCCTCCTCGCCATCAAGTATGGCGCGGTCCACATCTTTCATTTCGATGGTGAAATTCGTCACGGGAATTTTCGCTTCCAGCGCATCTTGCTCGTACATACCCACGTGGGCAATTTCGGGATCGGTGTAGGTGCACCAGGGAATGGTCAGGGCGCTGGCTTTGGCGCGGCCCAGGAAGAGAGCGTTCCGGATCGCAATCCGCGCCAGGGCGTCGGCGGCGTGGGTAAACTTGTACCGGGAGCAGATATCCCCGGCGGCGTAGATATGCGGATGGGTGGTACGCAGGCGATCGTCCACCAGAATGCCCGCACGCGGGTCATACGCAACGCCCGCCGTTTCGAGATTCAGACCTTCGACATTGGGCTTTCGGCCGACGCCGACAAGAATCGCGTCAACGGCAAACTCATGCTTTTGTCCGTGGCAGTCGAGATGTAATACCTTTTCGTTTCCGTGCCGGATGATTTGAGTCGTTTTTCCGCCGCAGATGATCTTTACCCCGTCGCGTTCCAACGCCGCTTCGATGCGGTGGGCGGCATCATCGTCCTCGCGGATCATTATCCGCCGGTCGGATTCAAGCAGCGTTACTTGCGAACCAAAGCGGGAAAAAGCCTGGGCCAGTTCGCAACCGATCGGGCCGGCGCCAAGGACCGCCAGGCGCAACGGCAGGCGGGTCAGGGTGAAGATCGTCTCATTCGTGAAATATTCGGCTTCAGCCAGCCCCCGGATAGAGGGAACAGTCGCCCGCGCGCCGGCGGCAATGACCGCCCGGGCGAACCGCAGGGGCTTCCCGTCTACTTCAATGGTGTTCGAATCAGTAAATCGACCCTGGCCCGGAAATACATCCACACCCAACTGCTTGAACCGCTGGACTGAATCATGCGGGCTGATATGCGAGCGTAAACGGCGCATGCGCTCCATAACGGCGGGGAAATCCACGGTGATTGATCCGTTGACCCGTACACCGAAGCGCCAGCCGTCCCGCATATCGAATGCGGCGCGGGCGCAGCGAAGCAGGGCTTTCGACGGCACGCAACCCACATTCAGGCAGTCGCCTCCCATCCGATCTTTTTCGATTAAGGCCACCGTCGCTCCCAGACCCGCCGCCCCCGCGGCGGTGACCAGCCCCGCGGTCCCCGCGCCAATCACCACGAGATCATAGCGTGGTTTCGGTATCGGATTAGTCCAGCCGGGCGGGTGAACATTCCGCATCCATTCCTGGTTATATGGGTCCGGAATATCCATCGCCGGTGGCGTAAAATTAACCAGGTCACTCATGGATGTCCCCCGTACCGGGCCTGGTTCTTCACGCAGTTGAGATTCCAGTTGTAATTCATGAATTCCACCCGCGGCGGCCTGCCCGCGGCGAGTTCGGCGGCCAATGGCTTGTTGTAGCGGGCGACAAATTTCAGGACGGATCCCGCCGCCTGGCGAAAATCGCCGGCATACCAATCGTAAAGCATGGTCAGATGAAGTACGTGCCCATGATCGCGCAAGCGTACCCAGCGCGGATTATTATTTAACAAAATTGCCTGTTGGTGCAGCTGTCTGTTGACCGTGGCGGCTTCGTAGGCTGCCCGCCGCAGCGGCGGGCAGCCGATGGACGCGCAGACGATGGCGAAATGAATCTGTGGATCGGCGAAATCAGAGCGAAGTATCCATTCGATCCGTTCGAGGCTGAAAATCTTTCCGCCGATATTCCAGCGTCTGGCTTCCCAGCGTTTGGCGGCGGGAATATCTTTGATGGACTTGATATGCGGGTAATAGTCCAGAATCAGCCGCAGCGTGCAGGCGTTGTACGCGTTGAGCAGAAGAGCCAGCTTCTGGTTGCGACCAAGCCGGGCGAACGGAGCTTTCGCCAGCGATTGGATATAGGCGGCAAGCTTTTGCGGGCGCGCGGCCAGTCGAGCATAATCCACCCAACCGCCGGGATGAACCACCTGCTTCACCACCATATTGAAAAGAGAATTATTGAACCTGGGGCCATGAGGGTGATGGTGGAACTTATTGACCAGTTTCACCGGCGGTGGGCCAATAAGTCCGGCCAAACTTTCGCGATGGAGATAGGTGAAGGCGCTCAATACCAGCATGAAGAGAGCGAGAAGCAAGAGCACTGTGGCGTTTCGCGGCCAGCCTTTGGGAGCGGCTTTTTCCGGAGAACTTGCTGGAGCGCTCGGGGCGACCTGGGATGCCAACGCTCTTTTAGCGATCCGTGTGATTAGTACGACGACCAACGCCGTCGCTGCCAAACCGACGATCTTTAAAATCAGTGACGGCCATCCGCCGTCGGTTGCGCTTCCCGCGCTCTGGATCGCCTGGCCGGCGGTATAACCGAGATAGACGTAAAGAAACCCTCCGGGAAGCATGGTGAACCAGGTTGTCAGGGCATAAGGTAGGAATCCGATGGGCGTTAAGCCGAATAGATAATTAACCAGAATAAAGGGGAACACCGGGGCCAACCGCACCAGGGCGACAATTTTCCAGCCGCTTTGGCCGATCGCCCGCTCTATGGCGGCGAAGCGGGGATATTGGCGGGCGCGCATTTGCACTCTCCGCCGCAGGGCGTAGCGGGCGATCAGATAGGCCAGACACGCTCCCGCCGTGGCGCCCGTTGAGGCCAGCAGCGTTCCCCAGAACAGGCCGTAGATGGCCCCCGCGGCCAGCGTCAAAGCCGAACCGGGAATGAAAAGTACCGTGGCCAATATGTAAATGCCGATAAAAGCCGCCTGGCCATAGATGCCCCAGCCGAGCAGTTTACCTTGCAGCAGATGCACGCCCCTGCCTATCGGTAGAAAATGGATGATCGCCGCCAGGCAGGCCGCAATAACGGCGATGGAAACCATCCGCACGAGCGTGGCCGCACGTTGGAAGGTTGGCGCATTCTTCGGCGGCATCATGATTTAGATCCTGTCCGGATCGGCTTTTATCCCGCGGCCGCCGGGCGTGTCGCGTCGGCCGTGTAGTCCTCGGCCACCAGGCTGCCGCCGCAGGAAGAACCGCTTCCGGCGGTGCAGCCAAAGCAATGTGCGCCGGTGGCGATGCGCCGGGCGAGGAATTTTACGGGATCAAAATCGCGGACGTGGCTTATCGCGCCTCGCACCGGTAGTTTCAGGGCATAATTAAAATCGCAATCATACATGACGCCATCCCCGCCGATATGCAATTGGTGGCGGCACATCAGCTGCGCCAGTGTGGATGGATTGAAGGTTCGCTCCAGCAAATCCTGATATTTCCCGGCGTACCCCTGCCGGCGCAGATCCTGCTTGAACCGGCCGATCGGTAGATTTGTAATTGCATATAAGCGCGTGAAATGAATGCCGAAACGTGAGGAAAGTTCCCGTCGATACGCCGCCTCCAGCGCCCCCTGTTCCGGCGGCAGGGTCGGACCGCCGGGGTTGTACACCAGGTCCAGCGGCAATTCGTTCTTGACGCCATAACCCTTGGCGTTGAGCCGCTGGATTACTTCAATACTCTCCCGGTACACATGTTTGCCGCGCTGTCTGTCCACATTGGTGGGGAGGTAGCAGGGCAGGGACGCGATCAGATGCACTTGCCGGGCGGCGAAAAATTCCGGTAAATCCTGATAACCCCTGTCCAACATAATGGTCAGATTGGTGCGGACCATCACTTCCAACCCGGCGCGGCGGCCGGCAAGCACGAAGCGGCGGAAATGCGGGTGCATTTCCGGGGCCCCGCCGGTGATGTCAAGAGTCGCGGCGCCGGCCTTTTTCGCCGCCGCCAGAACCAGTTGCATGATTTCCCATGTCATTTCCTCGCTCCGCCGGGGCGATGATTCCACGTGGCAGTGGTGGCAGGCCAGGTTGCACTTGAGGCCGATGTTCACCTGCACCGCGCGGATGCTTATACCGTTGAAATGTCGCATACCCGCTTGGGCCAGTCTTTCCTCAAAGGCATTGGCGCCAAGCACGGCAAGGTGCACCATCGGTGGGGGGGCGGAATCGGGCACACGATTTTCCACATCTTCTCTTGCCCTTGACATGGCGTCTCCTTGCGTCCGTTACGTTCCGCAACACTCATCACCCGTGCGGCGGGCTGCGGCATTGGTCGTGAGATTATATCCTGTTCCCCTGGTTTGCCGTGGATGCCGGCAGGCGGCGGCTTTGCAATTGCTTCATGTCCGCGCGCACCGGCTGTTTTTCTTTCCCGATTCTTTCTCCATCGTGGCCTTTTGTTGCAGGTTAGTCGAAGGGGCGGTAAAAACCTTACAAGAGAGCCGGGATTGTTCGGATGTAAACCGGAAATTACCGCGGTTGCGCGGGCAGGCGGCAGAACCCCTGCGCGGGGATATCCAGCGCGGAGTTAAATTTTGCGGACAGATTTTGAAAGGCGATCAGTCCGGTCATTTCCACCAGCGCGTCGCCATCCCATTGCTGCCGCAATCGTTGCCGCAGAGTGTCATCAACTTTGTTCAAAGTCACCGCTTCGGCGTATTCCAGGGCCAGGCGTTCCCGGGGTGTAAACAAAGGGCTGTTTTGCCAATCGCTCAAGGCATGAATCTTATCCATGGTCACCGCATGTTTCACCAGGGTCGCCGAGTTAATATCCACGCAAAAAGCACAATGGTTGATCTGTGAAACCTTCACGGCTATGAGCGATCGAAGCACGGGATCGATCGGGGAGGAGCGACGATCCAGCGCGCCATAAAGCAAGGCTACGGCCGCGAACACCCATGGCGATCGCCCCCAAAGCAAACCCGGGTCCAGAACACGCCCGTACTTTCGTTTTTGCTTCCAGAAAAACAGCCGAATCATCCACGGGTAATCAGAAATATTCCTGGCGCCGACAGTTCGCTTCCGGGCGGCGGACTCGGCGGCGGACTCGGCGGCGGACGTTAACCCATCCGGCGTCCCGGCGGTAACTTTGACCATATTTTTCTCCAACCTGGGCGAATCCATTGATTCGGCCCCGCATGTCCGGTGTTCCGGATATCCCGCCGGGACCGGTTTTCTCCAGCCGCTTTCCACCGTCGCGCGGCGTTGATACATTCCCGGCGATATTATGTGCGATCAGCAAGCACGGATTGAATGCGCCGGCGCGACTCGTCGGAAAGTTGTGGCCCCCCAGTCGCCTCGTGCGTGGCATCCGGCTCCTGGAGCAGGCGCAGCGTCTGTTCAATTGCGGAAATCTGCAAGCCGATTTTTCGGCACGCTGCGCAGGCCAGCAAGTGCATTCCCAGCCAGATACGTTCACCGCGGGAAAGCGCTGTGATACACTGCTTGGCCGCAAGCTCCGAAGCCCGGCGGCAGGACATGAAATTAAGCTTCATGAGCGGTTCCCTTTCTGGTCCCTGACCGCGGGCGCGCCACGGGATGACCGAACCATTTATTCTCCAGGCACAGCCGCAATCGAAGCCGTGCCCGGTGCAGACGCACCCATAGATTGGTCGGCGTGAGGTTAAGAATCTTACAGACCTGTTCGGCCGGTTCCTCATCGATCATACGCAGAATAAGGGCCTGTCGCTGTTGTTCAGGAAGGGCTGCCAGGCAGACCTGAAGCGTTGCCAGAAACTCTCCTTGGATCGCAAGTTCCGCCGGGTCAGCCGCCCACGACGCCGGTGGGTTGCGCCAATGGCCGAGGCGATTGAACATCTCGTCCACCGTTTCATCGGGCGTCTCGGAGAGTGATGTCTGACGCGTTGTCTTCCGCAAGTGATCAATAAGTTTGTGTTTGAGAATGCCCACCAGCCAAGTGGCGAATTCACATTGGCCCCGGAAGCTTTCCCGGTCTTTCAGCGCGGCAAGAAATGTTTCCTGCACAAGCTCTTCCGCGGCGGAGCGGTCCGGCACGCGCAGCAGGGCGAAGCGGTATAGCCGATCGCCAAATTGGCCCACCCAAAGCTCCGGCGATGGCGCGGAGGCCGCACAAGCGTTTGGGCCGCAGGTTGGTCTACCGGATTTCACGGGATGCCGCTTCCCATAAAACAACGCAAACGAGAAAAAATCGCCTTCCGAGATGGCCTTCCCTGTTCGGTCCATGGCCAACGGCCGGTGCTCCGGAAGAGCGATGGTCATCGTCGCCAGGCCTGCGGCATTTTCAAGCGTTCTGGGGCGGCGGTAGCGGACTACCGGCAACACGGTTGAGTGGCCGCGATTGCTTGGCGCTTCACGAGAGTTGTTTTATATCCGACGGCCGTCAGTTTGTGTACCACGGATTGCGGATCAAATGGCGTACGGGCCTGAATTTCCGCGGCGCCACGTCGGTAGGAGATCGCCGCTTTTTTAACGCCGGGCAATCGCGCCACCATGGACTGCAACCCCGCCGCACACGCCGTGCACTCCATGCCTTGAATACGGTAGGTATATAACCACAGGCTGGTCGGCGGCTTCACCGCGCTGGAAGGCGCGCTCTTCGCCGGAGTCTGGATCGTCCCCCTCCGGGCACCGCCGTCCACGAGAGTTTCTGGTCCAGCCACGGCACGAATCATGGGCCCGGAATAATAGGGAAACAACGCGAAGGACAGTACCAACGCGGCGGACACCCAGAGCATCACGCGATTGAAGCGTGCCAAGCCGCTTGGCGAACACGCTTCACCCGGCGGTGCACAGACCGCCTTGCGACGGTAGCTGAAGTAAAAGCCAAAGCCCAGCGCCGCAACGGCAATCGTGACAAATACCCAGCGTGCGCCAACGATAAATTTGGACAGGCCTGCGGCCGATACTCCAAGACCCAGCAGTGCCAATGGCAACCAGCAACAGGCGGAAGAAAGTATGGCCGCACCAATGGCGACCGCGCTGGCGGCCCGGGTTTTGCGTGGCGCCGGGTCGTGATTCATGCTTGCGGATACCGGCTTGGGTGTGCGGCAATTATCGCCGCCATTATTAGATTTGTTTTGTGCGTTCATGACGCACCCCCTTGTAAACAGAGCATTTACGTGGCGCAGCAGCTTAGCCGCGCCGGATCTTTTCCGAAGGCGATGGCCGCCAGTTTCACGCCTTCGCCCAGGGTCAGATAGGGATGAAAACTTTCACGAATCTGCCGCACGGTAATGCCGAATTTGATGGCCAGAGCCGCCTCCATCAACAATTCCGAACCTTCCGGGGCCAGAATGCGGGCGCCCAGCAGGAGATCAGTCTTTCGATCCCGGATCAGTTTGATGAATCCACGCGTGTCGCGTGCGGCAATAGCCCGCGGAACGTGGCGCAGCGGCAGGACGGCCGTATCCGGCTCCAATCCCTTATCGCGCGCCTGTTTTTCATCCAGGCCCACACCCGCCACCTGTGGATCGGTGAAGATCACCCATGGCAACGCGGTATAGTCCGCCAGCCGATCCGCTTTAGTTAATGCGTTTTCAGCGGCCAACGCGCCCTCATAAGCCGCGGTATACACAAACATCGGTTCGCCGATCACATCCCCGGCCGCCCACACTCCCGGAATGGTGGTTTGCAGCGTCGGACCGACTTTTATAAATCCACGCTCATCAAGTTCCATGCCGATTTGGTCAAGCCCCATGCCGCGGGTATTGGGCTTGCGTCCGGCCGCTACCAGCAGTTGTGTTGCGGAAAATTCCATCCGCTGACCATTGCTTTTGGCGGCTGCAACCACGCCCTGTTTCTCGCGGCGAACCTGTTCCATGGCCGCGCCGGTGACCACTTCTATGCCTTCGTCAGCGAGGTAACCTGTTAAAGCGGCGGTGATGTCCACTGATTCCACAGGCAGTATGCGGCCGGACCGTTGCAGAATCGTCACTCGACTTCCCAGCCGGGCAAACATTTGTGCACATTCCAAGGCGATGTAGCGCCCGCCCAGCACAAGGAGTGATTCCGGCAGGGATTCCAATTCAAATGCCGATTCATTGGTGAGATAACCCGCTCCCGCCAGGCCGGGAATTTCCGGAATCGCGGCGCTGGCCCCCGTGGCGATCAGAATATGATCTGCGGTTAACCGCGCCTTGCCGATTTCAACAGTATGGGCATCGAGCAGTTTCGCGTGGCCCCTTACCAGCCGCACCTGCGGAAGGTGGCTAATCACATCGACATATTTGGCCTGTCGTAAGTCAGCCACCAGCCGGCGCTTCTGCTCCATGATGGCGGAGAAATCCGTCAGGTGGCCGCTGGTCTCAATGCCGTCAAAGGGATTATGGTTGGCACGGTGCAGAGATTCGGCGGCGCGAAGCAAGGTCTTGGACGGCACGCATCCGGTATTTACGCAGGTCCCGCCGGTCGGCAGGCCGTCATTGATCATCGTGACTTTTTCGACGCCCAGTTCAACCGCCCGCGTCGCGGCGGCAAAAGCCGCCGATCCGCCGCCGATAATGATCAGAGTTCCGGCGCCCCCGCCGTTGCCTTCTTCTTTGGCACTACAGGAAATCATATAATCTCCTTAAAACATCTAGATCACGTTTCAACTCATTCCGTCCCGGGGGCGAGTTGGATCGGAGCGAGAACTTCATCTGTCATAAGCATACACCTTGTACTTAGGTGTAAAGTCAAGTGAACTTTCTTGCATGGCCCCATTGGGAATACTCCCCTTTACGGGAGGTGTCGCCATTTCTATTTTCTTGGCCATGCTGGTTATTGGCAACATGAGTTCCCCCCAGCCGAGTCGCCCTTGGTCATGTTGGAAATTGGTGGCCCAGCAGAGCGCGGGCGCGGCCTGCTCTCGGCGCTTCTCACGCCCGCTTTGGCATCATGAGCCGGCTGTCCGGCAACTGGTTCCAAGACAAAGTTATGGCGGATAGCCCCCCGGTGGAAGTTGATCCTCAATACTATTCCCGGGCTAAACGGAGGGGATTTCGCTTGGATACAAGCGGTTCCATGAGTATAGGAGACCATCGCCGCTTTCACCCCTGGCAATTTGAGGAGTTCGCTACGCAGGCTTGGTCCGCAGAGCGGGCACTCCATTCCGCGCACACGGTAGGAATAGGGCTTGGGACCAACTGCCGAAGCGTGTAATACTGAAGGTGTTCGATCTCCAATTGCGTGCTCTTTGGCGCAGGGTGCTGGTAGCAGTTGCCGCACATCCGCTGCCAGCCTTCTCGGGGCGTAGCCGACGATGATGTGCCGCAATATTCCCTCACGGTCAATGATAAAATCCGTGGGGATTCCGCTTATGCCGAATTGTTTGACAAGAGCCGCATTGCCGGGGGCGTTGTCAAAGATCTGCGGCCAGTTGGCCTTTGGATGTGTTTTCAGGTAACCGCAAATCGCTGCGGCGTTGGACTGGATCGGGACGCCGACAATTTCGAGCCCGCAACCGTGGTATTTTCCATACAGTTTCTCTATGTATGGAGCTTCTTTCATACACGGCGGACACCCCATGGACCAGAAATCCACCAGAACGGTTTTGCCCTTCCACTTGACGGTGCTGATTTTTCCACCTCTCAGGAGCGTACCATGAAGCACAAGCGGCTTACCTTTCGAAACTGCGGCATTTCGCCCTGCTGCTGGTGCAACAGAGGGTGGTCCGCCACAACAGGCGCCCTTTGCCGTTAATTTACTGGAATAAGATTGGCTCGCGCGGACTGAACCAGGTGGTAAGAGACAACAATAACAAAGAGATGCAACCAGTGACAGGCCAAGAATGCATAAGATAACTTTTCCAAACATGTGATGCACTCCAATTCTTAAAACGCTTCGACCGCGATCCCAAAACTTCCCGCCCGGGAGTCGAGCGGAACCGGCGCGGGAAGCTCAACTGTTACAAGCATACACCTTGCACTTAGGTGTAAAGTCAAGCTGGGAAAATCACCGGGAGTGGCCGATACCGGCAGCTTGCAACGCTGCGGCGGCAAGCTTGCCGCCCTGGCAGCAATCAGCCAGCCGACCATCAATCGCGACCGCTGGTATGTGGCTGATACCGTAGTCTTTAGCCCTCTGCGCAACGGCTTTTTGGCGCATGTCGAGCACCTCCACGTCGCAGGATGAGCAGGCCAGTCCCTTGACCAGTTCGACCGCTTCTTCGCAGGCCGGACAGCCAGCTGTAAACACTTCGACTTTGCGTAATGCATTCATGATGCATCTCCTTAACAAAACCTCGACTGCGATTAAAAACTTCCCGCCCGGGAGTCGAGCGAAGCCGGCGCGGGAAGAGCATCTCTCGTAAGCATACGCCTTGCACCTGGGTGTAATGTTCCAGGAAAAAATAAATATTTATGGAGGAGACTGTCCGCAACCTGATAAGAGTAAAAAATAGCGGCAAGAGGCGTGTTTTCAGTCTACCCAAGTGAGATTTATCCAGCGGACGATTCGCCCGCCGGTCTTACATGAGTCCGCCGCGCGGCGTTGTGAAGTTCATCCACAACAGCGCATTGCCGGGGGCTGCCGGCCCGGCACAGCGCCAATTCCCGGTCCAGCGCCTGTTCCAGACGCCGCAGTTCAAGCATTTGCGCGCGCACCTTTGCCAGACGATGTTCGATAAGTTCCGCCACGCGCCTGCATTGTGCCGCGGAGCCATCGAAGGGTTCAAGCATGGCGCGGATATCGTTAAGCGAAAATCCCCCCGTATGGGCGAGTTTGATGAATCGCAATCGCTCCAGACTTTGTTGATCATACCAGCGGTAATTACTCGTGGTGCGGCCCACCGGCGAAATAAGCTTCTTGCGCTCATAAAAACGCAAGGTGGTGGTGGGCACGCCCGCAGCCTTTGCCAATTGGCTGATGTTGTAACGAATGTCAGACATCACAGGCAATCATACGCGTAACGACAGCCGATCCCGACGCAAACCGTGATGGATGGACAAATTTATCCCCAGACATCAATGCCTGGACGCGGTCTTCGCCAGCAACTTCCGTACATCGGCGGCGAGCTGCCCCGGAGCATACCCGACAAGTATATGTCGCAAAATTCCCCGGCGATCTATGACCAACTCCGTTGGAAGGCCGCTGATTCCGAAGGCCTGGGCCAATATTCCGTTGCCGGGAGGTTTATCAAAAAACTGTGGCCAATCTCCTTTGGGATGCGCTTTTCGAAAACGACGAACGGCTGCTGCGGTTGAAGCCAGCGGCACTCCCACCACCTCAAGTCCTTGCTGATGGTACTTGCCGTACAATTTCTTGATGTAAGGCGCTAATTTCAAGCACCATGGGCGCCATGTGCCCCGGAAATCAACCACAATCGCCTTACCCTTCCACCTGGCGGTGTTGCGGTGGCCTCCGCCGAGAAGCCGGCCATGCAGTACGATGGGCTTGCCCCGGCCCGCGACCGAACCCGGCTCCGCCGATTGCGCGGGACCGCGCCGGTAACTGACCAAAACGAATATCGCTGTAATCAACGCTCCGATCGCCAGGATAACGCCGCCGCGCAATACAGGTCGCTTAATTTACTTTATCATACGTAATTACACACTTATATATGCATCGCATTTAAGCATCGCCATCATGCTCTCGACTATTATACCCGCCGAAGGACGCCAGGAACGGAACAAGTCGCAAGTATCGATTGGCGAACGGGCCATCAGTTCCTCCAAGTCAGTTATCGCGCTGTCACTTCGCATTTTCCATGGACTCGGGGCGGAGCGATTGATTCGGCGGCGGGGGCGCACAACCGCTTTAAACCCGCGCGAACGTCAGGAAAATAAAATGTTGCGGCTTGCCGGTCGGCGTAGTGTGCAGATGCGATGTCTCCTCAATTACGTGAAAGGCCGCGCCAAACTCTCTGGCCAGAAGTGTCCGATCATAGCGGCACACATCCAGGCCGCTGCAACGCGGCGGCGCGTCCCGGGCAAAGGTCCCGATGATCAGGCGCCCGCCTCCGGGCAATGTTCGCTCCGCCAGCGCCACATAATGTTTGCGATCCATCGGATCAGACAGAAAATGAAAAACCGCGCGATCATGCCAGAGATCAAACCGGCCCATATCCTCAACTTCCGTAATGTCACCGACAATCCATTGAATCCGATCGGCGCGTTCCGCCAGCCGGGCTTTGGCCCTGGCGACGGCCGCCGCCGAAATATCCAGCACGGCGATCTTTTGGTAACCACGATCCAATAGCTTCTCCGGCAGCCGGGAGGTTCCGCCGCCGATGTCAATCACACGCCCGCGGGCGGGCAAGGCTTTCTCAATAAGGCTAACCGAGATTTCCGGATCAGCTTGATACCATCCGACCTCGGTATCCTTATTTTTTGTGTAAACCGATTCCCAATGCTCTTTCCGATTCATGCCTGAATGTCCTTTTTCATCCGCTGATACTCCTCCGGCGTGATCTCGCCGCGGGCATAGCGCCGATCAAGAATATCCCGCGCGCTGTCTTCCTTCGGGTGCATTGGATGACCGCCGCACATCGGACCGCCGCCCCGGATCATCCATACCAGCAGCACGGCCAGGCATATCAGAAATATAAAAGGAAATATCAACATCCACGGAAACCAATTCTCTGGCCCATATATCCACATCATCGGATTACCTCCCCGGCTTGCGCGCCCTTCCATCCACCACTTCGACTCCAGCCGATTATAGGCAACGAGCCTGCAATCGGAACCGCGCCGCACCGCGTTTGAGTTTCCCGCCGTTCCGCCGCAATCTCAACGCGCCGCCGCATGGATATCCCGAATGACATCGCGCTGGGTGTAGAGGTCGCGAAGAATTTCCGGCGACAGCGGCCGGTGCGGGGATAAAATCGCCAGGTAGGGGAGCGCCCGGCCGCCGAGTTTGAGCCATAACGCCTTGGGAAATGGCCGGTCAATGTCCGCGCCCAGCAGTACCGTGCCGGTTCGGGCGCAAACTTTGCGCACCGCCGGGGCATCCAATACCGTGGCCTTGATAAACTTGCAGTTGATGCACCACGGCGCGCCAAAATCAACCAGCACCGGATGCCCGGCCGCCAGCGCCGCATCCATCCGGCCCAGCGTGACGGCCTGCCAGCGGTTCACCTGAAAGGTGCGCGAATGCGGATCGTTCACACGGGCCGCCGCCGGGGAGTTTGCAACGCCCCTGATTCCCCCCATCCATCCGACAAATAAGGTTCCGGCGATAATTCCCGCTCCCACAAATCCGCAGCGGATTGTCCATATTTGCCGTCCGCCCATGTTCCCATCGGGCAAGCGCCCCCAACCCCAGCAGACCATCGCCAGAATCACCGCCAGTCCGAAGCCCGCAACAATCTGCGCGCGATCTTCCGTGCTCAATAGCAGATAGACCGCTACACCCACCATCACCAGCCCCAATGCTTCTTTGAGCAATCCCGACCATCGACCGGCATGGGGAATTCGATCCAGCCAGGCTGGAAACGCGGCCAGCAGAACATAAGGCCACGCCATGCCGATTCCAATCAACGCAAAAAACAGGGCTACGATCCAGGTAGGTTCAAGCAACGCCCAGGCCAGCATGATTCCCAGAAATGGAGCGCTGCATGAGGAGGCCAATATGGTCGCCAGCAGCCCGGTTCCATAGGCGCCGGCCAGACCGCCGCCGGAGGTATTGATTGCATAAAGCGAGCGCGGCGGCTGGATGGTCCATACGCCCAGCATCGACAACGCCAAAGCCAGCACCACCAATGCAATGGCGATCAGAAACCACGGATGCTGAAATTGCATCCCGTAAGTGAGCGCCTGGCCGGTCGCCGCGCGATAGATGCCCATCGCTACCGCCAATATCAGAAAAAGCGACACGATGCCGGCCGCAAACACCAGCGCGTGCAGCACCGCGCGCGGACGCGATCCGTGCGCTTGTTGCACCATCGCCAAAACCTTCAGCGGAATCACCGGCAGGACACACGGCATGACGTTGAGGATCAGCCCCCCGAGCAATGCGAACAGAATCAGTCGCCACACCGGCTCATGTATCGGGGATACCTGATAGGGCCGGGCGTTGATTTTTTGAATCTCCATGGCGACGGCAGCGCCTCCGTTGCTGGTGTGTACCGGCCCGGCGCCGCCTTTGGCCACGTGCGTTACCGCAACAGCTCGAGGCGTTTTTCCCGGTGATGTTGCCGGCGTTATCCCCCGTGCGGGGGTGATTCGCAGAAACGTGCCCAGCCGTACGGTCTGCGGCATCAGGCAGGATTGGTCGTTGCAGGCCTGGTACGTGAGTTGCGCGGTTATTTCCCGTCGACCCACAGTAGCCGTATCCAGCGCCTTGAACGGAACCGTAATGTTGAACCGCCCCTCATAGACCGAGAGCTTTCCCCGCCTGGTAATTTGTGTGGACACGGGGATGGTTGTTGCTCTCGGGTAATGCGCCGCACTAAAAACCAGACCCGCGGACGGTAATAGTTTTGCGGATGCCGGAATAAGAAAACTCTCCAGTGGATGATGGCTCTGGATGTGATAGCCCCCGGCCACGGCGATATGAATGACAATCACGCCGTGGCCCGACGCCGCGACTGTCCCCGGTACGGCGCGAATATAAGTCTTCACAACATGCCGCGGCGTCAATCCAACTCCCGCCGCCCGGACCCCGGCGCGGGAGTTGGACAGAGCCGCCGCCAGGAGCGCGGCAACCACGCCAAGAACCGTCATTGCGGACTCTCTCGAAAGTAAAAACCGCCGGCGATCGAAATGACCATTGCCTCCGCGCACAAAACCCTCATATCAGCTCCGGGAAAGGCCGCCAAACAGGCTCTAAGCGATTACCGGATAGGCTCTAAGATCAAGGGGCGGCTTTCCCTTTACGAAGCAGCTTTCGCACGTCGGCGGTTAGCTTCCGCCCGTCCGCCCCGAGTTGCTGCGATGAACGACCGACGACGGTATATCTCAATATGTTCCCGTGATCAATGACGCACTGCGCCGGAAATGCGCTTACGCCCAGCTTCTGCGCCAGAGCCGCGTTGCCCGCGCCTTGATCAAATATCTGCGGCCAGACGGCCTTGGGGTTTGTCTTGAGATAATTACGCACGGCCACGGCGGTTGAACTCAGAGACACCCCAACCATTTCAAGCCCCCGGCTGTGGTATTTGCCGTACATTTTTTCGAGATCTGGCATCTGGGCCCTGCACCACGGGCACCATGTCGCCCAAAAGTCCACGACTACCACATGCCCTTTCCATCCGGCCGTGCTGAATTTCTTGCCGTTAATCAGTGTGCCGCGCACCACGACCGGTTGGCCGTGAATGGCGGCGCCCTGTGTTCCCATGGCGACACTGCACCCCGGATGGCGCCGCGCGGGTGATTGACCGTGCGCGGCGCGGAAACTCCCGTTATTCGAGGCGGCTGCCGGTGCGGTTGCCAGGTTCTTTTGAGTAATTACGTATACGCCAACCAGTAAAGCTAAAGCCGCGGCTATCGCGGAAATACGTGATGTTAAATTTCTCGTTTTATGCGGCATAACGCTTTTCCTTTCTTACCTGGCTGGATGAACCGAACGTCTTTCATTCTAAGAATGACCCTATATGTCCATACGAACCGGCCGGGAGGAAGTGCGGAAAAATCAGCCCTGGCTGGGCGGAAGGTCCGCACCGCGTCGGTCGTTCCGCCGGGGGGATACGGGAGGTCGGGTGGGTCCGGGTATCGGCAACATCCGACATTAATACATTATATAGGTTATTCACGCGGATAGAGGGTGTGGCCGTATTTTTTGGCAAAGCTGGCCCCGGTTGAGCCGACGACTTTACTCTGGAGTGCGGCTGCCCCTGTCTGCGCCAGCCTGCCGGCCAGTGGGTGCAGGCAGGTGGGTTCACCTGCTTACCTGCGGGCAGGCGCACCGGCGGGCCCAGCCGCCTCGTTGGCCGGAGAAAGGAATTTTCTTCATAGAGGCGATCACCTTGTTAAGCCGGCTTTTTCCCTGTAGCTGAAAAAACGGCCACACTCCGGATGGCACGGTGTGAAATGAACCGCTTGACCGCGAATTGTATTCACTATACAATTGATCAATTGAATAGTTGGGCTAGGATGAGTGTGACTGCAAACAAATGATTGTTGGAGATGGATCAATCATGGTTCAACGTCAGCGTATCGTGATCGTCGGCGGATCCTTCGGTGGGATCAACGCCGCCTGCGAACTCCGCCGACAACTCGGCCAACAGGCGGATATTACGCTCATCTCCAAAGAATCGACCTTCACGTTCACACCGTCTTTGCCGTGGCTGGTGATGGGCTGGCGGAAGCCGCACTCGCTCCAGGTTCCTTTAGTGAAACCGCTTAAACGACGGGGAATCCGCTTCGTACATGACAACGTGGACGCCTTGGATCCGGAAAAATATCTCATCAGCGCCGGAGCGGGAAGATTTCCTTATGATATGCTGCTGTTGGCGACGGGAGCTGAGCTCGACTACGCCGCGGTTCCGGGGCTTGGACCTGAAACGGGCCACACCCAGTCCATCTTTAATGTCGCCGAGGCCGGAAAAGCTCATATCGCCCTCGCGGAGGTATTGGGGCGCGATCGGGGACGCATCGTTATTGGCGCAGCGCCCGGCGCCAGTTGTATCGGGCCGGCTTATGAACTGGTCATGATGATAGACACGGTGCTCAAGCGGGCGAGGAAGCGCCACCGGTTTACGCTCACCTATCTCACCCCGGAGCCATTTATCGGACATTTCGGCATCGGCGGCGTCGGTAATTCACCGCGAATGGTTCAGGACGAGTTTGCCTTTCGGAGCATTGAAGCTGTTGCAAACGCCCGAATCGTTCAAGCGGAACCCAACCGTCTGATTCTTGCGGATGGTCGGGAGTATGGATTTGATTTTTCACTGGTGATTCCCGCGTTCCTGGGGAGCGCCTTTGTGCGTGCGGTCAGTGGGCTGGCGAATCCCAAGGGCTTTATTCCTGTTACGCCGGGTCTTGCCAGCGCAAAATACCCAAACATTTATGCGGCGGGCGTGGCGGTGGCAATACCATCACCTTTTCCGACGACGGTTCCCGTGGGCGTACCGAAAACTGGTCACATGACTGAACTGATGGCCCGTGCCGCCGCCCACAATATCGCCGCGGAATTTCGTGGACGCCCAATGATCGACGGCCTCTCGCTTCCATCGCTCTGCATAGCTGATGCGGGAGATACCGCGTTCTACATGTCGGCGGATCCTTTTCTCCCGCCGCGCAACAAGACCATTATCAGACGCGGGAAATGGGCCAGATACTTGAAGTTGCTCTTTGAGCGGTACTACCTGGCGCGGATTCGATACCGTTTACCCGCTCTTGCTTTTGGCTGGTAACCCGCCGCGCAGAGAAATGGGAATATATACATGATTAGAAGACGCCATCATGGACGCTGACCGGCAGTTCAAAGATCGCATTTATGAGCAGTTTGCACGTATTGGAAAAGCTCTTTGCAGCCCGAAGCGACTGGAAGTCCTCGAATTGCTCTCCCAGGCGCCCAAGAGTGTGGAGGTGCTCGCCCGGCAGGCCAACCTCACGGCCGCCAATGCCTCCCGGCATTTGCAGGTACTGCGCGGCGCCGGGCTGGTGGAAGGAAGAAAGGATGGCTTGCACGTTATCTACCGCATCACGGATTGGGCGGTCTGCACCTTTCTCATGGAATTACGGGGCTTGGCCGAGCGCCAACTCGCGGAGATTGACCGTATCAAAAAAGTTTTTCTGGCGGGCCGTGCCGGCCGGGAGCCGGTAAATCGGACGCAACTGCTCCAGCGCGTGCGCAACGGAAAAGCGATGGTAATCGATGTGCGGCCGAGCGATGAATTTCAGGCCGGGCATATCGCCGGAGCAGTTTCAATTCCGCTTAAAGAGCTGGAATCGCGGCTCTCCGAATTGCCCAGGGGAAAACATATTGTCGCCTACTGCCGCGGCCCCTATTGCGTCTTGTCCATCAAGGCCGTGGAGTGGCTGAACGCAAAGGGATATCGAGCCTTTCGGCTCGAAGAAGGCGTAAATGATTGGCAGGCCCATGGCTTTTCCGTGAAACGGGCTGCGGCCGGATAAGGGCGTATGACCGCCGGCGCTGATTTTATTTCGCCGGTCGCGGCGGCATCCGTGTTCGTTCGGCGCGGTCGACCAGCTACCGGCTGGAAGCAAACCGGATTGACTTGTTTTTACCAAGGGTTCGTTTTATGTCACAGGTGATTTTAATCATTCTTGGCAATCCCCCGTATGATGGTTCTGATGCGGCGTGGAATGCGCTGCGTCTGGTTGGCCAGTTACACAAAGATGGCGCCGTGGTGCGCCTGTTTCTGATGAACGATGCGGTCGACCTGGCGCGGGAAAGCGTTCAACCGCCCACCGGCTATTTTGATCTGGTGAAGATGGTTAAAGAGTTGATTGCCGCCGGCGTTTCCTTGCGAGTTTGCGGCGCCTGCCAAGGGCGCTGCGGCGTGGCGAAAGGCGAACCGTACTACCAGGGCGCAAACAAGTCGTCGATGACTGAGTTATCGGAGTGGGTACGCACCAGCAACCATGTTCTGACGTTTTGATTTGATCCCAATCACCCCCCGTTGGCGGGCGGTTCTTCCTGGCCGAAAAATCTGAAATACAGGTAGATATTCGCCGCCATGACCGCGGCATAAATGAAAAACGGCGTTTCCATGGCCGAGAGGTCAAAGAGATAGCCCGTACATAGAACCGCCCCCGACGCCGCCGATAGCCGCGCCACCTGGTTGACCGCCAAAGCCCGGCCCATATCGTCGGAATGAACGCGGCTGGTGAGGGCGGTTTGCTGTGCCGGCAACGCCGCGATGCGCAGTGCCGGAGTCAATACGTAAATGGCCAGCGCCGGCCACAAATGGTGCCACAGGGCCAGCACCAGCAGAAGCGCCGTCCCCAGTGCGCGTGTAAAAGTAACGCTGCGCACAAACCCCAGTCTTTTTTCCAGCGTGGGAGCGGTCAGCAGCGCGATCGCGCCCACAATGGTCGCGGCGGCGGTATAGACCGCCATATAGGATTTACTTACATGATAGACGATAACAAAAAAGGGTATCAGAAATGGCGTAATCAATCCCTGGCTCAACCCATTGAGCGCGCCGGTGATGCTGAAATGACCGATGACTTTATGCGAACGCTGCCTGTGCCGCGGCGCCGGGTGGCGGCGCGGCGACCGCAGCGGCGGCAGTAATAACACTCCGAGCGCTGAAATGATTCCCGCGGTCAGAAAAGTGTTTGGAATCGAAAAGAATCGGACCAGCAGCGCGCCGCCGGCGCCGGCCACGCCGCTCAGGAACGCCAGCGTGGAATAGTAAAACGTGCGATTCTCCCGCGTGGTCAAGTCGGCAATCATGGCGCTTTGTACCGGTTGCGCCGCGCCGCCCACTCCGCCGCCGATCAGCGAGCCGGTCGCGGCGAAGCCGCCGATAATCGACGCCACGTACAGCAAGGGTAAAACCGGAAACGCGAATACCAGAAAAGCGCTGATCGGAACCATAAGGGCGGTGATCAGCAGCATACCCTTGCGGCTCCAGGTATCGGACAGATGCCCCACCGCCAGACCCAGCAGGGCAGTGGCCACAATACCCGTCGTGTACAATGAGCCGAGTACCAGGCTTCCATATCCCAGAGTTTTGAGAACCAGAAAGGGCAGGGCTACCGCCATCATGCCGCCGGCCACGCCGCGGCTGATGCGGAACAAAACCAGCAACAGCAAACTCTGGCGGTCCATTTGGGGGGCGGCTTCGCCGGGTGGGGGATTTTCCGCCGAAACGTCCGCGGCGGCGGGGGGCGATGAGTCTCGATGGATGGACTTCATTGCCGCATTGTAGCATGGGCTTGGAAAAAATTTAATTAGATAATGCAACTAAATCGGACGGTCGGCGTAATACCCTGTATGTGGCCTGATGGTTTTTCCGATACGGGCCTGGTTGTGCAAACAGTTGATAATAAACCTTTATGGGCGTATGATAAAGATGTTGTGCCGGGCGGAAAGCGGGATATTTCCCGATTGCGAAATTATAAAGTGATTCCATGTTGAAACAAAATCAAAGTATCACGTCCTTGCTTGCGGTTTCCGGTCGGATCGCCGGAGGGCTGACGGTTGATGCGGATACGCTCGCCGGCGCTTTCCTCTCGCTGATTCCACAAATGATGGGAACGCTGCGGCGGCATATCCGGGCTACGGGGGGACGGGAATTTCGCGTGGGGCATTTTCGCATGATGCTGGCCATTTACATGCGGAAAGAGATTTCGATTTCCCAGACCGCGCGCTGTATGGGTTTGACCTTGCCCACCGCATCCAAAATGGCTGATGATCTGGAACGGCGGAAACTGATTCGGCGCCAGGCCGACAAAAAAGATCGTCGCCTGGCTCTGCTTTCGCTCACCGCGCCGGGATCAGAAGTGCTCCAGAAGATGATGCTCTGTGCCCAAAAACATCTGGCGGAAATATTCGGATCGCTCACGCCCATGGAACGGGCCTTTTTATTGTGCGCGGCCCAAACATTGCGGCCTCTTTTCGATCCGCCCGCCATCCTGGACGCGAGTGCTTCCCCACCCATTCCGGTCCGCCGGAATTAAATATGAAGATACCACGGACAAAGGAGGCCGGACGGCAATAAAAACGGACAAAAATGAAAAATGAGACGAGAGTCCGTACGGGCGGGTGAAAGTATTGATTGGAAGAACGTGATGAAAACCGCAATAAAAGTAATTTTGATTTTCGTGGCGGTGGCTCTGGCGGTTGCCTGGGGCTGGACGTGGTGGACGGGCCGCGCCCCCAGGCCTGTCGCTTTCAGGACCGCGCCCGTCACGGTGGGAACTCTTCGCGCCACCGTCAGCGCCACCGGCACGCTCGAACCGCGGGACGTGGTGGATGTGGGAGCGCAAGTCAGTGGAAGGATCGCGTCTTTCGGCATGGATGCCGGGGGCCATGAGGTTGACTACGACTCGCCTGTGAACAAAGGAACCGTTCTGGCGCGGATCGACCCGTCGCTTTATGCCGCCGATGTGGTCTCGGCCCGGGCCGCACTGGCCCAGGCGCAGGCTAACGTGGAGGC
>JAJYDU010000007.1:30664-38862 GCA_021790475.1 Planctomycetota bacterium
TATATTGACGCCAGGGCCGATTGGCAGCGCGCCAAACGGCTGGGACGCCAATCCGTGGCGCTTTCCGCCAGCCAGTATGACGCCTATAAATCAACCTACGATCAGGCCCGGGCCAATGTGGATGTGGGCAAGGCTTCTGTGGACCAGGCCCGTATGGCCGCGCGGGCGGCCGCCGCCGCCCTGGCCCACGCCCGGGTAACGCTCGGCTATTGCACGATCACCTCGCCGGTCAAGGGCGTGGTGATTGATCGCCGCGTGGAGATCGGCCAGACCGTCGCTTCCAGCTTCAACACGCCGAGTCTGTTTCTGATCGCCGAGGATCTGAATAAAATTCAAGTATGGTTATCTGTTAATGAAGCCGACATCGGCCGCGTGCATGTGGGCGATCCGGTGACGTTCACGGTTGATACCTTCCCCAACCGGGTGTTTCACGGCGTGGTATCGCAGGTTCGCCTCAACGCCACCATGGTGCAGAACGTGGTCACGTACACCGTGGTGGTGGATACCGATAACCCGGGCGGAAAGCTGCTGCCGTATCTGACCGCCCAGGCGGATATTCTCGTGGCCCGGCGCCGGCGCGTCATGATGGTTCCCACCGCGGCCCTGCGCTGGGTGCCCCGCACGGATGAAATTCTTCCCGCGGTTCGCGCGGCTCGTTCCCACGGCTCTACCGCCACCGGCCCGGCGGCCGGCACGCAACCGCTCCGGGATACCGGAACCGTCTGGACGATGGCGGACGGTTACGTCCGACCGTTGATGGTTACAGTTGGCCTGGCCAACAACTATCAAAGCGAAATTATTGCTAAATCGCTTAAACCCGGCATGCGGGTGGTGGTGGGAGAGCGGATCCGTCGCGCCGCGGGCGCGGCGGGCGGCAATCCCTTTATTCCACAGCCGTTCGCCCATCATCATAAGTAAGGAACAATATATATGAGTTCGTTAATACACAGGCGGTTCTTCCCGAAAAGATGGTCGCTCCGGCGGGCGCCGGGAATATAACATGGAACTGATCCGGACTGAAAATCTGTACAAAATCTATCGCCTCGGCGGCGGCGACCTCTGTGTGCTCAAGGGTGTTTCCCTGACCCTCAAGCCCGGCGAACTGGTGGCGCTGATGGGCGCTTCGGGATCCGGAAAAACTACCCTGATGAACATCCTGGGCTGCCTGGACCGGCCCACCTCCGGCCGATACTTTTTTGATGGCGAGGAAATTTCACGCCTCTCGCCCAATCGCCGGGCCGTGGTGCGTAACAGCAAAATCGGGTTCGTTTTCCAGAACTTCAACTTGTTGCCGCGCACCTCCGCGCTGGAGAACGTTCTATTGCCGACCGCTTATACCGACGGCGACCTCTCCGCCCGGGCGTTTCGCCGGCGCGCCGTGGAGATTCTTCAGCGCGTGGGACTGGGCGATCGGATGGATCATGAACCATCGCAGCTTTCCGGTGGTCAGCAGCAACGCGTGGCCATCGCCCGCGCGCTGGTGAACAACCCGCGGCTGGTGCTGGCGGATGAACCAACGGGGAACCTGGACTCGTGCACCAGCGAAGAGGTGCTCTCGATGTTTCAGCGGCTGAATTCTCAGGAGGGAATCACCATTCTGCTGGTTACGCATGACGCCGGCGTGGCCGCCCACGCCCGGCGGGTGATCCATATTCGTGATGGATTGTTGGAAGCCGGCGCCGTTGAAACGGCGGCGGGTCACGGCGCTCCCGCCGGGGGTGAGGCATGAAAAAAATCACCACGACCCTTAAAACTTCCTTTCGCGCGCTGCGCCGCAATCCGATGCGCTCGGCGCTGACCACGCTGGGTATCATCATCGGTATCGCGTCGGTCATTGCGATGGTGCAGATCGGCGAAGGCTCGTCCGCGGCCATCAAACAGACCATCGCCAACATGGGCGCCAATACGCTGATCGTATTTCCCGGCGCCGCCGCCAGCGGCGGGGTAACTTTTGGCGGCGGCAGCGCGGTGACTCTGACCTCGCAGGATGCCACGGCCATCGCCCGCGATTGCCCTTCGGTGGAAGCGGCCGCGCCCATGGTTCACGCCCGTTTACAACTTGTCCATGGAGGCATGAACTGGGTTCCGCTGTTTATCTATGGAACAACGCCGGCATTCCTGAAAATTCGCGACTGGCCGATCGCCCGGGGCCGGGCGTTTACTCGGGGAGATGTTCTGGGCGCCAATGAGGTTTGCCTGCTGGGCCAGACCGACGTGAAAGAGCTTTTTCCCGGCGGCAAGGCTGTGGGAAAGACCATCCTGGTTCAGAATGTACCGCTGCGAGTCATCGGCGTGCTGGCCCGAAAAGGCGCCAACATGATGGGAATGGATCAGGATGACGTGCTGATTTTACCCTGGACCACCTTGAAATATCGCATTTCCGGCAGCGCCATGCAAAATCAGAATCAGAACGCTTCGTCTTCCTCGTCCACCGTTTCCACGGATCAATTATATCCTGAGACTTCCCAGAATCTTTATCCGACGCCCTCGTCCGTCGAACAGCAGGACCTGCCGCAGCCGGTGAGTTTTCCCAACGTGAACGCGATCTTTGTGGCGGTTCCAACCATGTCGCAGATTCCCCAGGCCATCAAGGAAATCACCGTTCTGCTGCGGCAGAGGCATCATCTCCAGCCCGGCCAGCCCGACGATTTCAACATTCGCAACCTGACGGAAATTTCCCATGCCCTGGGAGCGACGTCAAAAATGATGACCAATCTTCTGACGGGTGTGGCTCTGATATCGCTGCTGGTCGGCGGCGTGGGCATTATGAACATCATGCTCGTGTCGGTGACGGAGCGTACGCGGGAAATCGGCCTGCGCATGGCGGTGGGGGCCAAGCCGCGCGACATTTTAAGCCAGTTCATCCTGGAGGCCATCGTGCTGTGTCTTTGCGGCGGCGTTTTGGGCATTCTGCTTGGGCAGGGGCTTTCCAGCGCGGTCAAAAACCTGCTCGGCTGGCCCATCGCCCTTTCCGTACCGGCGGTAGTCGCCTCCGTGGCGGTGTCCGCCGGCGTAGGACTTATTTTCGGCTACTACCCGGCGTGGAAGGCGTCGCGCCTGGATCCCATTGAGGCGTTGCGCTATGAATAAAATCTGTCCTGAAACACAACGATCACGATGCGTTTTTTTAAGGCCTGTCTTTTTATTTTTCTCCGCGCCTCTGCGCCTCTGCGCGAGTTATCATCACTCTTGGCGTCTTGGCGGTGAATCAATCAAAAATCGTTTATCGTCCGTCGTGTCGTCGTGTCGTCGTGGTGAAAAATACTCTGCGTCCTCCGTGGTAAATCGTCCGTCCTTCGTGCCTTCGTGTCTTCGTGTTTTCGTTAGACCACGCTGGGGACTTTTGAGCCTGGCTCTGCTCTTCGGCGGCTGCATGGTCGGCCCCGACTACCACCGGCCCAATATCGCCATGCCGGCCAGGTGGTCCGTCGCGCCGGTCCCCAGGCCGGCCGGCCGCTTGCCGCCAAGCTCCGTGACGACACAGGCAACCAATCTGGATACCTGGTGGCAGCGGTTGAAAAGTCCCCAACTCACCTCGTTGATCCGGCAAGCTCTGGCGGGAAATCTTAATCTGCAGCTGGCCGCGGCGCGTGTCCGCCAGGCCCGGGCGGCCATGCAAATCGTCGCGGCGAATCTGGGGCCTTTTGTCAACGCGGGCGCTTCTTACCAACGCAGCCAGGCCAGCGCGGATCTTACCCGGCCCGGGCAAAGCACGCCGCCGCGGGATAGTTACACTACAGGTCTCAGCGGCACGTGGAACCTGGACCTCTTCGGCGGCGTGCGGCGCAGCGTGCAAGCCGCCCAGGACAGCATCGAAGCGGCTATTGACAATCAGCACAATACCCAGGTGGCCCTGGTGGGCGAAGTTGCCGCTGATTACATCACCCTGCGCGGCGTACAGCAGGAAATCCAGGTGGTGCGTCAAACCATCCGCACGCAGCGGCGGACCGTGGACCTGGCTCGCCTGCAGGTGGGCGCCGGTTTTTCCACCCGGCTGAATATCGCCAACGCCAAAGCCTTGCTGGCCGGCGTGCAGTCCCAGATGCCGCCGTTGCAAATTCAGCAGCGTCAGCTTATCTACGCCCTGAGCGTTTTGCTGGGCAGGTCGCCGGGCGCCCTGGTGCGCCAATTATCCGCGCCGCGCGCCATTCCACCCGTGCCGCCGCGTGTGCCCATCGGTCTGCCGGCCCAATTGCTGCTGCGCCGGCCCGACGTGCGAAGCGCCGAACGACAACTGGCCGCCGCCACAGCTCAGATCGGAGCGGCGGAGGCGGACCTGTTCCCCCAGATCACCATCAACGGCAATCTAAATTTTGCCGCACAGAATGCCGCCAACTGGTTCGATTCCCACAGCATTGCCTGGGGCATCGGGCCGAACGTTTCCTGGGCTATTTTCAGTTCCGGGCAAATTCAGGCCAATATCCGCCAGCAGGAATTCTTGCGCGATCAAGCGTACCTTACGTACCGCCAGACGGTTTTGGACGCGCTCCAGCAGGTGGAAGACGCCTTGATCGCTTACCGCCAGGAGCAGTTGCACCGCCTCGCCCTGGGTAAGGCGGTAGTTGAAAACCGTATCGCGGTAAAACTTTCCCAGGAACTGTTCCGCAACGGGCTGACGGATTTCACCAACGTTCTTCTGGCCCAGAGCGCTCTATTGAACTCGCACAGCGCCCTGGTCCAGAGCAACCTGGCTTTGTCCAACGATCTGGTGTCGCTCTACGTGGCCCTCGGCGGCGGCTGGAATGCGCCCGTTTCAAGTCCGCCGGCGACGCGTCCGGCGACCATAACCAAAAATCGGTAATACAGGAAAAACTCTAGACCGCCCACGGCCCTTTGGAGTATCATCCTCCCTAAAGCCCATCTTCAAAGATGGCTCTCTTGATGGCGTCGCATACACGCAATGAGTTGAATTCCAAGGATGGTGACAATTTTTCGGGGGCGCCGGGGAGCGTTCCGTCAGCCGATGGGACACGCGTGGTGTTTAGCCGCCGGTGGCGGCGCCGGCGCGTCCCGATCCCGATAATTATCGGGATATCCACCCGCACGTTCGCCCGTGCTCCCTGCGGGGTTTCCGGCTCGGTGTGGTATTTAAGCGGCCCATCCGTTCCCCGCAAAATTGTCACACCCGTTCCTGGGGTTCATGTGGAGAAAAAACATGCCGCAATCATCAGGATGCGACGGCCAAACACGCCGTGATCCCATGACCGAAATGGCCGCCGAACGCACCATGCTGGCCTGGATTCGCACCGGTCTGGCATTGATGGGATTCGGGTTTGTGGTGGCCAAATTCGGACTGTTTTTACGAAAACTCTCGGAATTACGCGGCCTGCATATCCAGGTTCCCAAGAATCAATCGATGTCGTTATGGATCGGCGTGGCTCTGGTGCTGCTGGGCGTGGCGGTGAATGTAACCGCGGCGATTCGGTTTGCGCGCCTCATCCGGCGGCTGGGGCGGGGGCTGCCGCCCGTAGCCGCCAGCTGGAAAGCGGCGGTGATCGTGGCTGTTGTGATGGCCGGCATCGGCGTGGCGATCGCCGCGTACCTGGTGCGATTGGGATAAGTATGAAAATTTATATGAACACGGGTGGATTGGCGGCGACCAACGGTTACCTGGTTGCCCATGAGGCCTCCGGCCACGCGATGATCATTGATGCGCCGCACAAAACCCTCGCGCCTCTTCTGGACATCGCCCGGCGCAACCAGTGGCGAATCATTTACCTGATCCTTACGCACGGCCACTGGGATCATATCGGTGATCATCAGGTGGTTACCGACGCCTTTCCGGAGGCAAAAGTGCTGATCCACCGCCTGGACGAACCAAAGCTGATGAAACCCGAGAGCATGTTCTTTCCGCTGCCGTATCGGATTCCCGCGCGCCGTGCCGATGCCTGCCTGGAAGACGGGCAAACCATCGCTCTGGGCGATTTGACTTTCTCTGTGATGCACACTCCCGGTCATTCGCCGGGACACGTGGTGTTGAATTGTCCCGGCGAATCGCTTTTGCTGGCCGGCGATTTGCTTTTCGCCCGGTCGATCGGGCGTACCGATCTTCCCGATTCCAATTCCGCCGATATGCGCCGCTCGCTCCAGCGCGTTCTGGCGTTGCCGGAGAATACCGTGGTTCGCCCGGGTCATGGACCGGCGACCAGCATCGGTGCGGAGAAGAACTCCAATCCGTTTTTAGCGCCGCCCGGTTCATAAGAGCCTATCTTTTCCCCGCGCCGCCTATATATGGAATAATGGATGAAAAATCGCCGGTTATTCTCATAGTCCCGCTCTCCTCGGTTCAGCCCGACCCGGCCAACGTGCGGCGTCATGGCGCGCGGAACCTCGAAGCGATCAAAGCCAGCCTGCTCCGCTTTGGCCAGCAGAAGCCGATCGTGGTGGACGAGCGGGGCGTGATCCGGGCCGGCAATGGCACGTATCAGGCCGCGCGGCAACTCGGTTGGACGCACATCCATATTATTCGCACGCAATTAACCGGTCCGGACGCCATCGCTTATGCCATTGCCGACAATCGCACGGCCCAGCTCGCCGAATGGGATGAGGAAGCGTTAAACCGCCAGATCGCCGCCCTGGATGAGGATCTGCAAAATGCCGCCGGTTTTAACCGGACCGAACTGGCGAAACTGATGGAATCCGACCGGAGTGAGTCCGTGGAGAAAATGCCGCCGGAGATTTATGAAGTCGCGGTTGGTTGCGTGGACGAAGCGGATCAGAAGCAATTATTCGAGCGGCTTACCGGCGAGGGACGAACATGCCGGGTGCTGACTATATGAAAATAACAGCCGATGTTTCCTGTCGGATTGCGGACTCATTCCGGGTTGCGCAGGTTCGGGGGATGTTCGATCTGCCCCTGGGTTGTGGGAGCGAGGAGCATTTTTCGGTGGAAGTCCCGGACCTGGAGGAAGACTGGCAAATCGGACTGATTGTCGGCCCTTCCGGCAGCGGGAAAACCACTATCGCCCGCCAGGCGTTTGGAGCGGCGATGCCGGTAACAGGGCGGCCTGTCGGGCAGACAGGCGGGATGTCTGTTCCACAGTGGCCGGCGGATCGCGCCGTGATTGATTGCCTGGGGGACGCGGATATCCGGCAACTCACGCGGGTTCTGGCCGCGGTTGGCTTTTCCAGCCCGCCGGCGTGGCTGCGGCCATATCACGTGCTGTCCAATGGCGAAAAATTTCGCTGCGACCTGGCCCGGCTGCTTTTGAATGATTGCAAATCTTCAATTTCAGATTGCAAAAATGATTGCAACTCTTCAATTTCAGATTTCCAATCTCCCTTGGTGGTCATGGATGAATTCACCAGTGTGGTGGACCGTACCGTGGCGCGGCTTGGTTCGGCGGCTCTGGCCGGGGCGATCCGCGGCGGAGCCATCGCCAGGCGTTTTGTGGCGGTCTCCTGTCATTACGATATTGTTCCCTGGCTGTGCCCGGATTGGGTGGTGGATATGGCCACGCAATCGCTGGCAAGGGGGAAGCTTCCGCGAGAGGACATCCGCCTGGATATCCGGTCCTGCGATAAAGGCCTTTGGGCCATGTTCAAGCGTCATCATTATTTGAACGGGAATCTCCCGGCGTGTGTGCGCTGCCACGTGGGGCTGGTGGAAAATGAACCGGTGGCGTTCGCGGCTATCGCCCCGGTGGCGGGATACCGGGGTTATCAACGTTTCAGCCGGGTGGTGGTGCTGCCGGATTATCAGGGCATTGGCATTGGCGGCAAGTTTCGCGACGCGGTGGCGGCTTTGGAGGCCCCCCGTTGCCGGCGCTTGAGCCTTATGACCAGCCACCCGGCGATGATTCGTTCGCTGGCACACAGCGCGCGATGGCGATTGCGGTCAGTCGGATTTTCGCACCCGGACGCCGCCGGACTTAACGCCCCAGCGGACGCTTGCCGGAGCCGGCGCGTATGTTCTTTCGTATGGATAAATGATTATACTAAAAAGTAAATGCGTCCGCCCGCCGTTCCGGTCCTGGCCGGCGAATCGCGACGGCGCGCGGCGCCGCAACCGCGCGTGCCGCTTAGCCGCCGGTGGCGGCGCCGGCGCGTCGTACCGCGATCCGGACGCGCCGCGGTGATCCGGCGGCGTCGCAACCGCGCGTGCCGCTTAGCCGCCGGTGGCCACACCGGCGCGTCGTACCGTGATCCGGACACGCCGCGTTGATCCGGCGGCGCTGCAACCGCGCGTGACGCTTAGC
>JAJYDU010000110.1 GCA_021790475.1 Planctomycetota bacterium
TCCGGTAACTCACCGAAGGAACCCCACAATAGCACCGCCAACCCACGCCGCGGCGGTCTTCATCCTCTTCCTGGGTAAGGCCCTCGAAAATCGCGGTGGGATGTTGGAGTATCTCCGGAACAATATAGCCGGCTTCCATCACCTGGCCTTTGCTGCGACTTGCCACGGATTGAAGCCTCTGGTGGGACAATTGCACCTTGATGACTTGACCGGTTGTGGGATCAATCGCATCCAACAATATTCCTGTCCGCCGGTTTTCCTGTTCATGGTTCATTGGGGAAAGCCCCCTCCGTGTCGGCCGCTCGGCCGCCTGGCAAGGCAATCTTGCATTGCATATACTAATATTACCAGTATAATAGATCAACGCCTATCGGAAATGTCTCTCCGGCGCCGGGGCTTCTATCCAGCATAATTATTTCACACACCCTTACCGTCGCGGTTCACGGCCCGATCCTGATAGCTATCGGGATAAACTCCGATGGCTGCGGGATGGCAACCATACCTACGTTTGGTCGATGGGGGCAACCGCGCTGCTCGAGATTGCCCTGGCCCGCCGCGCGGGACGGGTGCGGTAATATTTGAGATATTTGGAAAATTTTATTTCCGGCCCAGGGCGTCCACGAGCTGCTGAAACGTTCGCGGCCGCAACGCTTCCCAGGTTTCTTCCCGCAGGAAAATCGTCTGATATTTACGCGGCGCATCCATGACGGAGGCATCCGCGCACCATTGCCTGAGCCGCTCGAATTTTTTCGGATCATCCAGATCCTCGCGACCTTTGGTTTCGATGATCCAGAAAGACTCGGGCGTTTCTTTAACCACGAAATCCGGGTAGTAGTCGGCGAGGGAGCCATCCGCGCCCTGGTATTCAATTTTGTAGCGAATCTGCCGGGAACAGCGCACAAAAGAGATAATATCCTTGCAGTCATCAAGAAACCCGGCAAATGCCAGCTCGAAACGGTTGCCGAGCACCTTGTTAAAGATGCTTCGGCGCGGAATCAGATAGGGCTGTTCATCCACCACCGCCGGGCGGGTGGCGCTGATCTTGATGTGATCCACCACCCGCGTCGTGCCGGTATCCCGCACGGTCAATTCGTTGATCGCTTTCTTGAATGATTCTCGAATGGCTTCTACCGCCGCCGGCTCGGATAGATTGCGCAAAACGTTGGAATCCTCGAGCCGGACCGGCGTTTCAAAGAGTTCAAGTTCAACAAATGTCTTGAGTTTTCCGAACAAAACATCAAATCCGCCCACCAGCCGCAGATCGCGCATGATCTCCCTGGCGAAAAACCCCACGACATTCCGGTAGTTCGGCTCCAGCGCGCCATCCATCCGTGTAATATGGCTGATGCCATCGGTGTCGATAAGCTTAAACGTGATTTCCCGCTGCTGTTCGGGCGTGAACATCCGCAGCGGAATCTTTTTGTGCGGCAATTTCGCCGGCTCCAGCGCTGCGAGATTCTTGTATTCCCGCCGGATGCGGGGCGCCAGCACCGGCAAATCAATATCCAATTCCGCAATGTCCTTTTTCGGATCGGCCCGGTCCACTTCCACCACGATCGGCGACCTGGCCCGCGTATCCTGGTCCATCCGCACGCGCTCCAGCTCCACGCCCTCGGCCTTTATGGACTCCACAAAATCAATAAATGCCTCCGTACCGATCACGCTGACCTTTTCCCGCACGGTGCGCCCGCGAAACATCGGTCGCAAGCCGCGCCCCAGCGTCTGCTCCGGCAGAATCCGGCTTCTGGCCTGATAGGGACGCAACCCCACGATCGCCACCACATTCTGCACGTCCCACCCTTCACGCAGCACCATCACCGATACAATCGCCTTGTAAGGATTATCCGGCAGGTCGATGGTCCGGCTGAGTTTGCGAAGCTTCTCCAGCTCCTCCCGGCTCCTGCCGCTGGAAGCCTCCGATATTTCCCCATTATTCCTGGTATGAATCACCAGCACCGCGCCGGCAAGTTCCGGGCAATTACTTTCCAGCCACCCGGCCACTTCATCGCAGTTGCGCGTGTCGTCGGTCATCACAAACAACACCGACTTTTTCCCCGCCGGCGCCAGTTCGTCATACACCTTTTTCCATTCCAGGTAGCCCAGGTGCAGATAATCCCGATATTGCTCGCTGTATTTGGCGCTGCGCCGCTCCCGCAACTTGGCCCGCGAGGCCGCGTCCGGCAACACGGGGTGTTTGACCACTCCCTGCCGGATCGCCTCCACCAGCGGATAATCGCTGATGGTCTGCACGAATATCGCCCCATCGTCATGCTTCGGTGTGGCCGTCAGGTCCAACTGCGCCGCCAGCCGGCTTCCCTTGCGCCGCAACCGGCTGGAAATGTCCTGAATGCTTTGGAACCAGGCCAGGCGCTCATCATGAATGTGATGCGCTTCATCATTGAGCACGACCAGATCCGGCACGCCGCGAATGACCGCACCCAGGTCCAGGCGCGATTCCCCGGTCTGTCCCGTCGGCCGCGGCCCCAGGAAATAGTCCGTCGTATCCGTGTCGTCAAAGCTTGCGACGCGTTCGTTGTCGAACAGCCGGTGGACATTGCTCAGGAAAATGTTCCCGGTATCGCCAATTGCCCCGATCTGATCCTGCACGTGCAGGCATACCTGAAAATCATCTTTCCAGTTGCGTCCTTCGTAGCCGTTCTCCGGCAACACCGGATCATGATAAAAAATGCGCAAAGAGTCGAAATCCGTCCGCAGCCGGTCCAGCACGATGATATTCGGCGCGATCAGGAGAAAATTCGTCGATAAATCGGAGTCCGGTTCATAGCGCTTATGGAAATAAGACCAGGCCAGCAGCAGGCTCATCACCTTGGTCTTGCCCGTGCCGGTGGCCATTTTCATCACGTAGCGCGTCCAGTCGCCGGGAAACATGCCGGTGGAAATCGCCCCGGATGAATCAAACTTGATCAGGGAAATCGGATCGCGGGCCTTCTCCACCTCATAAAGCCAGACGGCCGATTCCACCGCTTCGCGCTGGGCGAAATAGTAACGGAACGGTGGCCCGGTGTTATCCGGATACGGCAATGAATGTTCCTGGTTAAACCACCAGTTGAGCAGCGCCCGCGTGGTGGGGCAGGCCCCCTCGTAGCCGCCGTCGCGCCACGTTTTTACGCCCTGGCGCACCTTGTGCACCAGCGGCGGGAGTAACTTCTGGTAGCCCTGCCGGCGCATGTCCTGTTCGCCGGGATACCAGCGAATATTCGGGTCTAGGATCGCGTGGGGATCAGTGGGAAAATTCGGATCAAGGGCCATGGGTTATGCTCATCGCAGAAGGTTCGCATTCAGGATGATTTCACTCACGCCGCTCGCTGGAAAAAAGGCACCGCGTTGGTCTTGAAATCCTCCAGCGACGTAAACTGTTTGTCCGCTGCGCTCGTGATCCGGTTGCGGTCCTTTTTACTGAGGTTTTCAAAATCTTCGTGCACGACTACGCTCTTAAACGGCAACCTGGCTCGTTGGAACTCGAGGCAGGAAATAGCCGCTAATCTCGTCCTCGTAACGTCTTTGGCTCCGAACAAGTATATCGGCGTCCGGATTTCAAACTGAACGTCGACCTCGAGATCATCACGATCGGGTATTGGGTAGAATTTCTTATGCGGACGATAATCACGAAGATTTTCATCGATGAACTCCAGCAGCGACTCGAGAAAAAGGCTTTCGACGACCTCCCTCCGGTAAAGGCGCATACTTGAGACCTTCGCGACCGCTTGGGCGAACTGTAGAACCGCCGGACAGAGACTCTCCGGCGGGGTATCCAACAGGAGGCTTCCCTCTTCTTCCCTGATTTTGTTCTCCGTGAGAATCTTCTGCAGAATTCGCTCCTTGTTTGGTGTATCCACCGCGTATGAGTAAGAAAGCCGCATCAAGGTCATGGCATAATCACTGATTCTCACCCGACCGTCGGGGAGATCCAGCAAATAGATATCCACCATGTCGCCATCCTCATGGTAAAGAGGGGCGATCAGCTGGAACACGCCCGGCCTTTTTTCTCTGAGCCCCGCTCTATTATTAAACTGGTCCTTGAGCAAATCGAGGTAATTCATTGGCGTTCCCCCGGTTTATCAAATAGCGGCGCCGGTTTGGCATGGGGAAAATGGTCCCCAGCCTTCACAATGTGACAATGGTTGATGAAATATACGATAGCCTCTTCGAACGAGGCGAATGCCGTGGTGACCTGCCCGCCTCTTTCCGGTTTTTCGCCCGCGGCTATGGCCGCCGCCGTCGCCAGGTGAACATGATGGCCATAATGAGGTCCCGGCGTGCTGGAATCGACGCGAAATTCTCCATGAGGACCGTTGCAGCGGATGAGACAAACCCGCTCCGGGTCCTCCCGTGGGCACCAAACAAGCCCGATGGAAAAATTTTCGGGAAAGGCATCGGCCTTACGTAGGAAAACTTCAAAAAACTCGTTGCCATCCATCGACTTTAAATCCATGTCGTTCCGCCATGATCCTCGCTCAAGCAACATCTCCCGCTTCGGCGGTCGAGTGATCTCCTTGGCGCAGGTTACCAGACGATCCAATTCTTGCTGCTGATACTCCTTCATACCTTCACCTCCACCACTTTCGTGGTGTCGTTGCCGAAGATGTCGATCACTTTCACCGCGATTTTATACCGGCCCTTCTTTTCATACTCATGCGGCGCACTGGTCAGTTCCAGCCGGCGGTCTTTCCGTGTGCGAAAACTCTGCCATTCATTTTCAAAAATAAAACTTCCGGTGCGGACTTCCGTTTCCCGGCCATCATCGCCCCGCACCCGCACCACCTCCGGCCGGCGGCCGAAGTCGAAATCCACCGCCCAGTAGTCGATCCAGTCGGTCCATTTTCCGGTCAATATTTCCCGGCGCACCACGCCGCTTTTATCCTTGCTTATTTTCACCACCTGTCCGTTTTCCACCGTGACCTTGCCGCCGCCGGGCCGGAGCGTTTCGCCGAGCGATTCCAGATCATCCTGCCGGTAAAACACGCCGAAATCGGTCAATTCCACTTGCACGCGGCGGAGCTGCACGGCGGGTTTAAGCTCCACGTAGGCCACATCATAAAATTTCACCTGCCCGCGTTCGACGGCCCGTTTGTCAAACACATCCTTGGGAATGTATTTCAGGCTGATGCCCACGCCCTTTTGCCGCGCTTCATCGGCCAAGTATGGAACCAGGCCCATTTCAAATTCAAAACCCAGGACATCTACTTTGCCGATCCCGCGTTGGCGGCATTCTTCCACCAGTTCCCGCACCTGCGTTTGCGTTACCGGGGCGTCCACCGGCCCGACCACCACCAGCACCGGGCCTTTTTTCCCGTGGAACGGCGGCATTTGCAAGAGCCGCTGGGCCTGGTACGCCGTTAAAATCAGAGTCAAATAATGCTCTTCGCGCTGGAGCGTTTGCGCGCGGCGTTCGGCTTCCGGCAGCGTCGGATCAATGCCGACAAAATATTGGCGTTCGTATTTGCCCAGGTTGAGGATTTCAAAACTGCGGTAGGGCTTGCCGGCGGCCTTTAGTTCCCGCTGCACGCCGATGAGGCGTTTGCGCGTGGTGTGAATGGCGAAGCGGCCCAGATCGCAGCCGATCCATTTGCGGCCGAGCTTTTCGGCCACGGCCAGCGTCGTGCCGGAGCCGCAGAAAAAGTCGGCGACGAGGTCGCCTTCGTTGGAGGATACCGCCAGAATCCGCTCCACCAGACGCTGCGGCTTTTGCGTTGGGTAGTAAAGCCTCTCGGCAGCGGCTTTGTTAATGATGGGAATCTCCCACCAATCGCGGGGTGCAACCCCCGCGCGACTGAGCAAATAATCACGGTAGGTTAGTCCAGAGTATTTCGTCTCATCATCTCTACACAACCCATCAGCAGCTCGGATAGGACTCGACTCTAGGTTCCTCCCACGAATCTGATATGGACCTTTCCCATCATTATCATCAAATTTGAACTTACTCCTAGTAACATCAGTGTATTCGGATGCGGCGTTAGACCAGTTGAAAGCCCGAGCAGTAGCAGCGCGATTTCTCGCATAAAAATAAATTGCGTCGTGCTTGGGGTTGTATAAATCCAATATTCTCTCTCGCTCCTTGTAACACCAGACGATCTCGTTTAGGAAATTCTCGGGGCGAAATACATCGTCCATAACTAATCGCACAGCGCTGTTCACGCGCCAATCGCAATGCACATAAATACTTCCATCCTCCGCCAGCAGGCCATGCATCAATTTCAGCCGTTCATACATCATGCAAAGATAGGAATCGGTTCCGCGTCCCCAGGTATCGCGGTAGGCGAGTTCCTCAATCACACTTGGTTCTTTGGTGAGAATTTCTCCCTCGCCCACTTCCAGATTGACGGAAAAATCCGCGCCCACATCAAACGGCGGATCGATATAGATCAGTTTCAGTCCGCCGGCGGCTTCAATTTCCCGCCGCAGCGGGCCGTTCTTCAGGCTCGAGAGAACCAGCTTGTTGTCGCCCCAGATCAGCTTGTTCGTCCAGCCGCCGCTCTGCCGGCCGCGCCGGTCGGCGGCAAACAGGTTGGCCACCTGCTGCCCGGCCTGATCCCGCGGTTCGTCAATCTGCTCAATGGATTGGAAGGGCAGCACCACGCCGGTGATTTCGCCGGTTTTGCCCTGCCAGACCAGTTCCACTTCCGGGGCGTCGGCAAACAGCAGGCTCTTATATTTGGCCGGCAGCTTTTCGCCCCGGTCGATCATCGCCTTGATCTGTTCTTTTTCCCGATCCGTCAGATTCATCGCCGGCCTGTCCCGTAGCATTTCACCCTGACCACCCTGGAGTTTATCCCCGGCGGTTTCGCAGCCGCATAGTAAACCCGATCCGCGAGTAAACCGCCAGTGAACCGAACTTTGATCAATTTTCGGGCCATGGCCATAATTTCCGGCATGAAATATCTCATGGAATTTCTCGGTATTCATCTACTGAGGTATACTGGCGTTCACGAAAAATAAAACAGGTGCGCAGTTTTTCATTCTCGTTGAGGAGCCCAGCCATGGGATTTGACAAGCCAATTGACAAGATCACATTTGATGACGTCAAAAATCTGGTGGACTCGGGGCAGATTGAAGCAGAAACGCTTGAATTCAAGGCCGAATTTCCAAAGGCTGATGAAGGTGGAAAATCTGACATCGCGAAGGACTTGACCGCCTTCGCCAATGCCCAGGGTGGTGACATCATTTACGGTGTGAAAGAGAACAGATCGGGTGAAGGTGATAAGGGCAAGGGCTACGAAATCTGCGGCGTGGAGAAGAATCAGATTGATGGATTTCTTCAGCGCCTCGGCCACATTGCAAAAGATCGCTGTTCCCCACCGCTGAAGTCCTATGAGATATCGCCGCCAATAGATATTCCCGGATCGCCCGACCGCAAGCTTCTTGTTGTTCGGGTTTGGCTAAGCTTGGCCGGACCTCATTCCAGCGAACGAACCCTGCCGGTGTATGTTCGTGGGATAAATTCCAATGATCCAATCAATATTTCTCAATTACGCGAGATCATGGATTTCCAGACAACATTGGCGGATCGCGCCGCGGCCTGGCGTGCAGCTCGAATCGAAAAGTTAAATCGCGGCTGGTTCCCGCGCGGCATTGGAATGTCATATATCGATTACAGTGCGGGTGAACGGTGTGGAAACTGGACGCCAGGCAAGCCCTTGTTCGTTGCGCACCTGATGCCCCTGCACGGCTTTCGCAGAGAACCTCTCATCAATATTCCAGCCGTGGCTCGTGATGGCGTACGGTTTCCAGTGCTCTTTTGCAATAGTCAATATGATATTCTGCCGGTTCGTGATGGCATACTCTATTACTTTCGTTACATTCGCTCGCCGTTTTTTTCCCGTGAACAGATAACGGGCAGCCAGGACAGGCAATCAGATTTTCCAACATTGTCGTACACCATGTTGTTCCGCAATGGTTCGGTTGAGATTGCCAGTGCCAACATCTTGGGTATGCGTAATCCTCAATTTCTAAGAACCGATCTGTTTGGGACTGGGGCGCCTGGCCCCTTTTCTGTTTGCCAAAACTGTTTGGCGAAGCTTGATGATCTGAAAGTTGCGCCTCCGCTGCTGGTCGGTTTCTGCCTCTCTGGAGTTAAAGACTTCTGGCTTTCGATCGGGAATAAACCTATCGCAGAAGCCCCCATTATCTCTCCGGATTATTGGATGGATGGTTACAATTCCGACCTGCCAGGATTCTTTAATAATTTTCTTGACATTGTGGCTAATGCGGCGGGACATCCCTATTTTCCGCGACCACCGGCAACCTCATAACATCTTAGGAATGATACGAGATTTGGTGCAGGAAACCGTTTTCATTGATTGCCTGTGACATATTCTTATACAGATGAGTGCACTAGCTCATCCGCCGAACGCGCCGCCTGGCGCAGAACGGGACGTTGGGGGCCGGCTGATCCGCGTTCTTCGGCGTCCGATTCCCCGGCGCGCCGGGATGGGGATTT
>JAJYDU010000111.1 GCA_021790475.1 Planctomycetota bacterium
CCTTTTCTGATAGCCGTTGATCCCGGCCACGGCGGAAAAGATCCGGGGGCCATTGGCTGTCATGGCGCGAAAGAAAAGAACGTTACGTTGGCCATCGCCGGAGATTTGGCCCGCCTGATTGACCGGGCGCGGGGGATGCGGGCCGTTCTGACCCGCAAGGGAGATTATTACGTGAGCCTGCGGAATCGAACCGCAATTGCGCTGCGGGCGGGCGCCAAACTCTTCGTATCGATTCATGCGGATGCCGGACCGCCCGCGTGGCGCGGCGCCACCGTGTATACCCAGTCTTTGCGGGTTGCTACGGGAAAAGCGTCGGACTCCCTCGCCGACCGCATCACGCAACAACTGCGGCGGATCGAACCGGCGCGCCATGATCGGCGGGCCGATTTCGTGGTGCTTCGCGCAGCGCACATCCCGTCGGTATTGGTGGAAACGGGATATATCACCAATCCCGCCCAGGAGCGGCAATTGACCAATCGCGGCTTTCAAGAGCGGATCGCCGCCGCCATTTTCCGCGGCATTCAATCTTATCTGGCCGGCCGGGGCGGATGACCTGACCCCATCATCAGCAGCGGGCCGAATATGAAGTAGAGTAGTCGCATGGTCGAAAACCTCAACCATTCCGACGGGCCGCTGCTGCGTGTGCGCGATCTGAAAACGGAATTCCGCGCCGATTCCGGCGCGATCCCGGCCGTTGACGGGGTATCGTTTTCCATTTTCCCCGGTCAGACGCTGGCCCTGGTGGGCGAGTCGGGGTGCGGCAAAAGCGTCACCGCCCTTTCACTGTTGCGCCTGGTGGATTCGCCGGGCCGCATTACCTCTGGCTGCATCCTGCTGGAAGGAAGCGATTTGCTTAAGCTTTCCGAGCCGGCCATGCGCAAAATCCGCGGCGGGCGAATCGCCATGATTTTTCAGGAACCCATGGCCAGCTTGAATCCCGTGTTCACCATCGGGGATCAAATACTCGAAGCCATCCTGCTGCACCAGAAAGTGTCGGTTCGCCAGGCGATTGATATCGCGACCGAATCGCTCCGCCGCGTCGGCATTGCCGATCCCGCCCACCGCCTGCGGGAATTTCCGCATCAGATGTCCGGCGGCATGAAACAGCGCGTGATGATCGCCATGGCCCTGGCCTGCCGTCCGTCTTTATTGATCGCCGATGAACCCACCACCGCTCTTGACGTGACCATCCAGGCGCAGATTCTGGAACTGTTGCGGGAGCTTCAGCAAAACACCGGCATGGCAATCATGCTGATCACGCACGACCTGGGTATCGTGGCGGAAAATGCCGACGTCGTCGCCATGATGTACGCCGGACGTATTGTGGAAGTCGCGGACGTATACGAGTTGTTTGATCATCCGATGCATCCGTACACGCAGGGACTGTTGGAGTGCGTGCCGCAGCTTGGTCAGGAACATGACCGGCTTCGCACGATTCCCGGCGCTGTTCCCAGTCCGCGCGACTGGCCCGCCGGCTGCCGGTTCGAGCCGCGCTGCACCATCTGTGCCGGCGAAGCCCGCGCGCAATGCCGTCGCGCCATGCCGCCGCTCAAGGAGGTTCGGCCCGGCCATTGGGTGGCGACGTTTCAGGCCTGGGGATATGACTGTGCGCCTCCAACCGAACCGGTTCTCGCGTTCCGGCGGGGGGGGCAATAATGAAATATGGCCGGATGCCATTATATATGGCGCGGAGGTATTAGTTATTCGGTTAGGCTCTTCATCCCGCGCCAAGCCGGACCGCTGCGAAAGCCCGCGTGCCGTGGCGGCTCCTGATCCCGCGAAAAGGTGATCCGCATGATCAATCGCAATGCCGCCAATGGCTCTTTTTCTGGAAAGCCGGCGCCGCCGGAAAACCCCGCCCGCCCGCCGCTTCTGCAAGTGGATGATCTGCGTGTTTCCTTTCCCATTCGCTCCGGTTTTTTCCGATCTGCCGCCGGTTCCATCCGCGCCGTCAACGGCATTTCCCTGCGACTCAACGATGGTGAAACTCTCGGTCTGGTGGGGGAATCCGGCTGCGGGAAAACCAGCGCCGGGCGCGCCATTCTCCGCTTGATTCCCCACACCGTTGCCGTCGTCGCCGGCGCGGTGCGGTTTGACGGACACGACATCTATGCCCTCAAGCCCAAACCGCTGCGCGCCCTGCGCCGCCATATGCAGATTATTTTTCAGGATCCCGTCGGCTCCCTGAATCCGCGCCTGACCGTGGGCGCCATGATCGGCGAACCCATACTCACCCACCGCCTGCTGCCCAAAAATCAGGTTCGCGATCGTGTGGCGGAACTGCTCGCGCGTGTGGGCTTTTCACCCGATGCCGCCGGCCTTTACCCCCATGAATTCTCCGGAGGGCAAAGGCAGCGGATCGGCATCGCCCGCGCGTTGGCCCTGAATCCGCGTCTGGTTATCTGTGATGAACCGGTTTCCGCGCTGGATGTGTCCATCCAGGCGCAGGTACTCAACCTGCTGGCGGACCTGCGCCGGCAAATGAAGCTCTCTTACCTGTTTATCGCCCATAATCTGGCCGTGGTGGAGCACGTGTCCGATCGCATTGCGGTGATGTACCTGGGGCGAATCATGGAGACCGCTCCCGCCCGCACGCTTACCCGTTCGCCCCGGCATCCCTACACGCAGGCGCTGCTTTCCGCCGTACCGCGGCCCGCGCCGCGCCGCCAGGAACAGCGTATCGTGCCGACGGGTGAAGTGCCCAGTCCGGCCCATCCGCCACCGGGTTGTCCTTTCCATCCGCGTTGTCCGCTGGTCCGTTCGCGCTGCCGGGAGCAGATGCCGCCTTTGGAAGTAAAGGGGGGGGATGTCGACCATCTGGCCGCCTGCTGGGAAACCCGCTGATTTGTTTTTCATCAACGCTTCATGTTGGCTTGCTATGGTAATTGTTGTATTCACGGCAAGCCGTCTGGACGTTCCGACGGTCCGCGGAGGTTTATTTAGGAGGTCGTGTATGAAATTGCGATGTATTATCGGCAGGCGCAATGGCCGGGGTAAGGGTATTCTCTCAGGGAAGAGCGCGTTGCTGAAACGCGCGACTTGTCTGGCTCTGGGGCTGGCAGGACTGGCGATGACGGCCGACCACGTCGCGCCGGTGCGGGCGGACGGCGCGAAACACGAAATCAAGGTTTCCATGAACCAATTGCCTGCGGCGGTGGCCAAAACACTTACCATCCATACCGCAGGAGGAACTATTGATGATATCGAAATATCAATTCATGCAAATATACCTGTTTATGAAGCGGACGCCGTCATCAACAAACTTCCCTATGAGATCACCGTCGCCATCAATGGCACGCTGCTGGAAAAACATCTTGGCGATCTGAATTTGACCATAGCTCAACTCCCCGTACCGGTGCGGGCTACACTTAAGCAGGAAATGGGCGACGGCACCGCCGCCAAAATGGAAGAGGACTTTTTTGATAATGGTTCTCCTTATTACAAGGCGGAAATACGAGTTGGAAAGCGGCTATATATGATCAGAATTCTTCCTGGCGGCGCTCTGCTGAAAGTAAAGCTTAAGCAGGGTAAAGAAGGTGAGCATCAAGGTGAACATCTCTCTTGTCCGGGACGGGAGCATGTGCGGAAATGAGCTTCCGTGAGTATCTTCGGATCCGTCGGAAGGAAATGGTCTTTCATGCGAATTCTGGTGGTGGAAGATTTTAAACCTTTGCGCGAGTCGATTGCGCAGACCTTGCGCGAGGAATCATACGCCGTAGATGAAGCCGGCGACGGCCGCGTCGCCCTCTGGCATATCCAGAATGGCGGCGTGGACGTGGTGGTACTGGACCTGATGCTGCCCGAGGTGGACGGGTTGCAGGTTCTCCAGTCGCTGGTCCGCCGCAAGGATCGTCCCACCGTGCTGATTCTCACCGCCAAAGATACCCTGGAGGATCGGATCCGATGTCTGGATGCCGGCGCCGATGATTATCTCATCAAGCCGTTTTCCCTAGCGGAATTATTGGCCCGGGTGCGAGCGCTGATCCGTCGGCGTTACAACGCCGGATCGAACCTGGTGACGGTGGGGAACTTGACCGTCGACCTGAACGCCCGGCGCGTGTTCTGTGACAAAAACGAAATTGCGCTAAGTGCCAGGGAATATGCGATTCTTGAATACCTGCTGCTGCGCCGCGGACAGATCGTATCGCGAACCCAGATATGGGAGCACATTTATGATGAAAACGCCACGTTGGAAAGTAATGTGGTGGATGTGTATATCGGGCTTATCCGTAAGAAGCTAGAAAGCGCTGGAAGCAGCCGGCTCATCCATACCCGCCGAGGACAGGGATATCTTTTTTCGAGGTGTTCCTGATGAAATCCATTCGTCGCGATGTCACGCTCCACTGCACCTTGGCGATCACCATCGTACTGCTCTTTCTCGGCCTGGGGTTGTATATCATTATTCGCCACGTCTTGCGAAAACAATTCGATCACGGGCTGCTGGCCCGGTTAAGTTCGGTTGTCAGCAACATCGATTTTGATCCGCCCGATCATTTTCACGTGGAATTCGATGCGTCCAACACGCTGGGGTGGAAAGTACCTTCCCATCCTCTTTATGTGCAGGTATGGAACACCGATGGAAAAGTGGTTTTTCGCAGCCAGTCCCTGGCGGGTTTTTCCCTCCTTTTCATTCGCCCGCAGCCGGGAAAAATATTTTTCAACAGTCTGCAAATTCCACAAACCGGACATTTTCGCGAGGCGATCACCTGGTTACAGATAGGGCAAGAGGGTGATTCCCTTGGTGAAGATCATCGCCTTGGTCTGTCCGGCGGCCCTAAGAATCCGAATGACCGGAAACAACAACCAAAGCCGCAGGGACGGGAGATGTATTTACTGGCATTAGCGCGACCGATGAAGCGCGTAGATAACGCCTTGGCGACTCTAGCCGTGGCTCTGATCGTTTCCTGTTCGTGTGCCGTGGCCGGAGCGGCGGGTTTACTCGTGATGATGGTGTCGTTCGGCTTTAAGCCGATTCGTAAAATTGCCGCTCGGATCGAATCCATCGGCGTAACGGATCTGGGGGACCGTCTGCCGACCGATTATATTCCGATGGAAATCCAACCGGTGGTGCAAAGACTCAACGCCCTGCTGGCGCGGGTGCAAAATGCATTCCTTCGAGAAAAAGAACTTACCGCGGATATGGCCCACGAATTACGTACGCCGCTGGCGGGTATTCGCGCCACGTTGGAGCTGGCGCGCAATCGTCCACGTTCATCCGATGAATATCGACAAACTTTGAACAAAACTCTGGCTCTCGCCATCCAAATACAGAATATCGTGGGCAATCTGCTGACGCTGGCCCGTGCCGAAAGCGGACAATTTACTTCGGAACCTTCCGCTTCTCGGCTGGATCAACTTCTCGAGCGAAATCTGGCGGAATTTTCCGAGAGCCTGACGGCGCGCCGGGTGAAACTGGAACAGACTGCCTGGTCTGTGGTCACAATTGTTGCGCCACCGGAACTTATCGTTCTGGTGATCCGCAACGTACTGGACAACGCCGTTAGTTATGTCAATGACGGCGGAACGATTCGTTTTTCCCTCTTGTGCCGGGAGGACGCGGTGCGGTTGGAAGTCGCCAACACTGGCAGCCGAATTTCTTCGGCGCATGCGGTCCATGTGTTCGAACGATTTTGGCGCGGTGATGCGGCCCGAACCTCCGGCCAGCACCACAGCGGCTTGGGGTTGTCCATCGTGAAGTACGTGATGGAGCAACTGCGTGGAACCGCAACGGTTGAAACACAATTCAATGGATGGTTTGTGATAAGACTGGTTTTTCCGGCAACGGATGCGGGAAGCCTCGGTCCATGAGCAATGAAGAAAAATTATCCTCGGAATTGCAACCACGCCTCGCCATCACGGAACCGTTCCTCGAGTTCCCGCGAAAGTATGGCCCGCGCGCCGTGCGATTCGTATGCGGGAGCTTCCCGCCGCATCGCTTAGCTGCATCGTGTGCAATGTTAGTCTTTGTGTTTCTCGGCCTAGTGGATTGTCAGGCATATCATCCCCAACCGCTCACGCAAACAGCAGTGAAAAAAAATCTGGCTATACCAACCTGGAAACAACTGCGTATGGCCGCAACCGATATTTATGCCCTCGGTTTGCCTCCGCTGTCGCTAAGCCCGCGCCGGCGGCTTACCCCGGATATGGCCGCGGTGATTGCGGTGATTCTCAATCCCTTGCTGCGGGTGGACCGTGACCAACGCGGCGAGGCCGCCGCGCAGGTGGTTCAGGCCGGTATTCTTCCCAACCCCCGGTTATCTGATACAACCGCGTTTGTCACAGGCGGTTATCGTACCGCTACTTTCACTGGTTACGGTGTGGGTTTGAGTTGGGATATTACCCGTTTGATCGATCGCGACGTCCGCATTGCCGCAGCACAATACCATCGCGGACAGGTGGATCTGGAGGTGGCATGGCAGGAATGGCAGATTGCGCAAGCGGCGCGGCTGGCGGTGTACAACTTGGCCGCCAGAGAAGCTGAATTGCATCAAGCCCGGTTAGCCCAAAGGGAACTGGCCGCTAACGAACGCCTTGCCGAGAGAGCGTACCGCATGGGCCTGAGCACTGTTTTAATTCTTAGCGCCGCGCGGGCGGCCAGCCAGCAGGCGGAAGCATTGGTGGAGTCCTTTACGCAAAAGTTGCGGCAGGATCGCATTGTCCTCCGGAAGACCATGGGCTTGCCTCTGGCGGCGCCGATTCACCTGAGCCGACGAATCGAATTACCGGCCCGCATAGCCTTGCCGCCGGAAAAGGTGATTCTGCAAGACTTGCCTCATCTGCGGCTGGATCTGCTGGCGCTCAAGCTGGGTTATCGAAGCCAGGAAGAGACGCTTCGCGCCTCGATCCTGCGGCAGTTTCCACGCATCACACTCGGATTTCAGCAGGCTGGCGACACGACCAACGTGCATACAACCGGTTTTGGCGTCATGATCGACTTGCCCATCTTTGATCGCAACCAGGGGCGGATCGCTATCCAGAAGGCCACCCGGCAAATGCTTTTTGATACTTATGTTGCCCGCGAATTCAGCGCACGCTGGGCGGTTGTCCGGGCTTATTCGGATATCCACCTGCTGGCGGGACAAATCGTCGCCGGCCAGGAGGTGGTCCACAGCCTGGTCCAACTGGTCCGCACATATCGGCAGGCGTTGAAATTCGGCAACGCTGATATCGTAAGTTATTATATGCAGGTCAATGAGTTGATCCACAAGCGCATTGATCTGATTCGATTAAAAGCTCAGTTGGAACGCAACCGTATTGCGCTGGCGCTGGCGGCGGGCGCCTATGTGCCGGAACTTTGCCCCGGCTTGGCGCGCCGCGTGGTGAAAGGAAAATATCCATGAAAAGATATGGCATGATGATCGTGATTATTGCCGCGACCGTGGCGGCGGGTCGGGGTTTCCTGCTGAGCCGGCGGACGCCCGATGCTCGGGTGGCGGCGAAAATTCCGGCACCGCACGCGGTGCCGCCACTTCAGATCGCCACGGTGAAAACCGTGGCGCTGCGCCGGGGACGTATCGCGGAATCACTCCTGGCCTATGGTCTCGTGGTGGCGCGGGTCGGATCCGTCCGTAACGTGGCGGTTCCGTTTCAATCCCAGGTGCTGCGAATTCTGGTTGCCGACGGACAAAAGGTACGAAGAAATGAACCCCTGGTGCAATTGGAAGCCGCCCCTTCGGAAATGCTGGCGCTGGCGGAAGCACGATCCGGCAGAATCAGCGCCGCCCAGCAACTTTCGACGACGCAACAGAAATTCAATCTGCATTTGACGCCCCGCCAGCGTCTGCTGGCCGCACAGCAGACACTGCTTCTGGCTCGCCTGAAATTCCGGAATCTCCTCTCGCGGGGAATCGGCGGTCCCCGGATCATCAAGGCACCGTCCGGCGGTGTGGTGGCGGCTATTCTTTCCGGCTCCGGCCAAATTGTTTTACCCGGCGGGCCGATCCTGCAGCTGGTTTCATCGCATAACATTCAAGTGCAACTGGGGATTGAACCGGCTGATTCAGTGCGCATTCATCGCGGACAACCGGTCGCGCTGACGCCGGTGGACGAGCCGTTATCCCGCCCGATTGTCGGGACCGTTTCTCTGATTACCCGGCGGGTGAATTCTGACACGCGTCTGGTGAATGTGTTGGTAACGCCGGAACCGGGATCCGGACTGCTGCTTGGACAGTACATTCAGGGCCGGTTGACCTTGGCTTCCACCGTGGGTCTGATAGCGCCGCGGGCCGCGGTTTTGCCGGTTGGCGCAAGGGAAATCTTGTTCACCGTGCGCCATGGCCGGGCGGTATTGCACCATGTCCGCGTCGGTTTGGCCAATGCCGACGAATTGCAGGTGATTGGTGCCGGTTTGAGCGCGGGTCAGCCAGTGGTAACGGTTGGTAACGCGGAACTAACGGATGGTATGGCGGTTACACGAAAGTTTATTCCATGAGTTTTAACCAGTGGATTCATAA
>JAJYDU010000112.1 GCA_021790475.1 Planctomycetota bacterium
GTGCAGAACAAGATTCCCGTTGATTCGTTCGAGATATCCCTTGCCCTCGCGGGCGATGATCTCATCCGCTCCGGCCAAAGTGGTCCACTGGCTGGCGGCCAGCCCCGCCGCCGTCCAACCTATGAACTTCACAAAATCACGGCGACTTACATTTGACATGGTGCGACCTCCGCTTAGAGTTTGTAACCCGTTTACATTTTCATCCACCCGGCGTCCTTGAGAAATTGAGGTAAAGTTTGGAAAAATCGCTTCACCTGCTGGAGGGGAATCACCCGGGTTTTTGTTCCGGCCGGCGTCAAAAACACAAAATCAGATTTTTTCAGATTTGGATTCAACTTCAACCCTTCAATTGTCGCCACGATGCGATAGAGACCGCTCTTATCGGTGAATTCGATTTCCGCCTTCCGCGGCAGATGGTCCTTTTGACTGATCCACAACAGAGCTTTGGCTTTGATCTTATTTCGCAATTTCCCTTCGGTTTGCAGTTGAACAACGTAACAGGGAACTCCCCCCATGGTTTGTACGCCCTGCACCGTCGCTTTTGTCTCCCGCCAGATGGCGAAAGGAGAGATGGGAACCCTCAACTTCCGCGTCGCATGGCCGCCTTTCATGGTGGCGGATTCATGCCGGGGCGAGGCCGCCGAAACAGCGATGGTTTGCTTCACGGAGACCGGTGGCGAATTTCCACCTTCACCCTTCCACAGCGGCAGGCCGGCCCGCGCCAGAAAAACAGTTTTCTCCGCCGGAAGGTACAACCACAAATTCTTTCGATACACTCCGCTCATCTTTCCCTTGGCCGTCTGAACGTTGAATCGGAGCATGGCTGGTTTGAGCCACGCCAGACGGGCATCAAGCCACTGCGAGTCGCTCTTCTTCGGTGGCGTGATCTTCACCTTGACAAGGCCGTTCACGGCCCGATATGTATGGGTACTGTTGGGGTTGGCCAGTCGCAGGCAGGCATGATAACTTTGCCAGAGGATTACGTAGGGTCGTGCGAACTGGAAATAAAGAATGGCGACGCCAATGATGATAATTCCACCCGCGGTCAACCCAATGAGTATTTTCTTCTGTTTCATTGCCGGGGATTCCTCGAAAATTTCCGCGCCATTCTATTGTTTATCTTATTCAACCGGACGGTTGGGTGTCAAATCTATAATGGATAATGAAGTGGGGTGGCCGGGTGGCCGGCTATATTTTATGTCGGGCAGCCGTGTGGTATATCTCGTGGCCATGATTTTCAGGAAAAGACGGACCAGGGATGAATAAATCCGCGGCCAACCTGATCCGTACACTCCTGCTGGCGGCGACTGTCGGGCTGACCAGCTCATGTGGGGCCGCGGCGCGGCACAACACCGCGGCGGTAAAAGCTGTCCACCTGACCAGTCCGGCGTTCAAAAACGGCCGGTGGATGCCGCAACAATACACCATCGCCGGCGCCGATATTTCACCGCCGTTGGCGTGGGGATCCGTTCCCCGATCCACGCGATCCATCCTGATTGAAATGATTGATCCCGACGCCCCCCGCCCGGCGCCTTTCACGCACTGGCTGATCTTCAACATTCCTCCCGCCATTGGACGGTTGCCGGCAGGCATCGCCCGCCGCGGCCGCCTGCGCGCGCCGCCGGGCGCTCGGCAGGGAACCAATTCCTTCGGTTTCATCGGATATGGCGGCCCGGCGCCGCCGCCCGGCCCGGCGCATCACTACCATATACAAATTTACGCACTGGATGAGGTGCTCCCGCTTCCCGCCGGCGCCCGCGCCGCGGCTTTGCATCACGCCATTCGCGGTCATATTCTGGCGCGGGGGACTCTTATCGTCCGTTGGGGTCGATAATTGAGACCATTGACAAAAACCGCGGCGGAATCAACAATTGAAGTTACGGGGAGGTCGAGCTGGTTTCTCCTATAGAGGAGGCGTCCGGCCATGAGTCAAGCCAGAGGAATTTCACAAAAGTGTTGCTGTTTGCTCACAGCGTTCATGTTTCTGGCGGGTTGCAGCCAGAATCGCCAAGCCCTGCTGCCGCCGGCGATCAATCCGCCGATCGCGGACGTTCCCGTACCCTCCGGTTTCCGGATCGATCTGGGGCGCTCGCAGGCGACGGTGGTTCCAAATTCCAACCTGCGCATGGTGAACCAATTTTACAAAGGATCAGACCCGCGGCTTTCGGTCGCCCGCTTTTTCATACACTACATGCCAACGGATGGCTGGAATATGCTCCAGGAAACGCAAGGCCCGCAAGGCATCATCCTGTTCTTTAAAAATAAGAAGAACCGGGAAAATTGCACCGTGACCGTCAAGCGCGGCTGGTTCCATACGCACCTCTATATTGTCATCGCCCCCGGCGGTCGGGCCGGGGCGGCAACGACACAGAGCGCCGCCGCACCGCCATAAGGAAGCCGCGCTGATGCCCGCCGAAAGGCCTACGCATATACAGGAATTTATGGATGAGCCGGGCGTGGATCGCCGGGAACTCACCCGCGCGTTGGCGTGCATTCGGTGGGTCAACCGCCGGCTGGGTGGAACAGGAGCGGTGCTCGGCCATCTGCGGAGCTGGTCCGCCCGCTGGCCGCGGACCGGCGGACCCATCCGCATTCTGGACGTGGCCACCGGCTCGGCCGATATTCCCGCGGCGGTGCTCCGGTGGGCGCGGCGCGGCGGGCGGCACGTTGAAGTGATCGGGTTGGACCGGCACCCGACCACTCTGTCCATCGCCCGCGACTGGACTCGAAAGACACCGGAATTAACTCTTGTGCGCGGCGATGCGCTGCGCCTGCCGGTGGCGGACGCAAGCGTGGATTACGCCACGTGCAGTATGTTTCTGCATCACCTGGATGACGTCGCAGCGCTGGCGGTGTTGCGGGAGATGCTGCGCGTGAGCCGGCGGGGCATAATCGTCAACGACCTGCTGCGATCGCGCTGGGCTAAGGCGTGTATTGGCGTGCTGACGCTGTTTTCCGGATCGATGGCCCGCCACGACGGCCGTATTTCGGTAGCCAAGGGTTGGACTGCCGATGAAGCGCGGGGATGGGCGATGGCCCTGCAAAATCCATGGCTCCGCTGGCAATCCCATCCGTTCGCCCGCTTCACCCTGGCGGGAGAAAAACCGGACGCATCCGGTTCGTCCGGGGAATGGCGCCGGCTGCTGACCCCCGAGCAATATCGTATCACCCGTGAGGCCGGCACCGAACAGGCCTTTACCGGCGAATACTGGAATACCAAAACGCCGGGAGTGTACCGTTGCGTTTGTTGCGGGATGGATTTGTTCCGATCACAGGAAAAATTTGATTCGGACACGGGCTGGCCAAGTTTCCGGCAGCCGATCTCGCCGGCCGCTATCACAGAGCTTGTCGATTGCCGGCATGAAATGGTCCGCAACGAGGTCAAGTGCTCTCATTGCGGCGCGCATCTTGGCCACGTGTTTGACGATGGTCCGCCACCGGAACATCGCCGCTATTGCATCAATTCAGCGTCCTTAAAGCTTGTGCCGGATTGAAATGACAGGTCCCGAGGGGGCGCCAATACTTTCTTGGCAGGATCCGCCAGCCAAAGAATCCTGGCGCGCCGGGATTGTCGATTCCACGCAAGCACAATTACTGGATAAGCGTTCACGGATAAAAAGCGAAAAACAATGTGAATTTCGTCCGCCATGGTGAACTCGCCGGGGCGATTGCGACCGCCGGTCGCGGGGAACACGCCGGCGCGAAGCCGGGCCGCTGCGGCGGCCCGCGTGTGGTGCGGGCGCAAAAAAGGTGTTGCGGGTATTTATATCGCCGGTACCCCACCATGGTGATTCGGTACCCGCACCCATCGCGCCGGGATCAACTCCCTCCACTAAAAACGCCGGCCATGACGGACCGGACGGGCCTTCCCAGTGAACCGAGCCGTCGTTGTAGAGCATCTCCATAAAGGTGAAACCGGACGACGATTTACTGTTAGCCGCGGGGCCCGGCCCGCGTGTGGTTAAAGAGTTCACGCAGCAATGCGTCGAGTTTTTCGGCATGATCGGTACTCCTTCGCATTATTTTCCGCCAGCCCATTATTTAATTTTGGTCACACTCGCCCTCCAGCGACAGGCTCACAACACAGGATGAACATCTGGATGCCACGGGCAATTTCCATCGTCTCTCCGGCGAGCCGGCGGGTTTATCCCGCCGGGATTATCGCCGGCCTGCACATCGTGCCGACCATTATTTCATCCACCCTGAATTCATCGCCGCTTAACAAGCCGGGCTGATTTCATCACCCGTGTCGTGGCCTTTGATGCCGCGCCGACATAACCGTACCCCCGCGTCCTCTCCCGTCGTCAGACCCGGTGGTCCGTCGCCTCGTCACCGCCCGTCCAACGCAAGCGCCGTGCCGAACAGGATTGGGCCCGAACACTTGTCGCCGACACAACCCCGCACACCCTTCCAGGCCGATATTGTCATCCTTAAATTTTCTCGTAACCGTTCACGGGCCAAAAGATGCGGAATCATCAGGAAGAATTGTCATTTTTCATGACTTCCCGTCGCACCGAGAGTCATTTTGAGGTGTTTTGGGATATAGCGAAGCAAAAACTCCTGGATTCCGCCATTTTTTGCCCGGGAACGGTTACGGAGATTCAAGAGACTTTAAACGCTTGGTAATACGCCAACGGTGAGGGTATCATACCGCTGTGAGTTTTTCCTGCAGCAGAGCGAGGCAACCATGCGCCTGACTATTCGGCGCAAACTCATGGGAACATTGGTAATTGTTGGTCTTTTACCGCTAACTTTAGGCCTGCTGGTAATCCTCGGCTTAGGCACACGTATGCGGCTCAAGACCATTCACCATACCTATCACGACGTCGCTTATTCCTGTGCGCAGGCAATTTCGCTACGACTGAATACGGAAATACGTCGCCTGGACTTCCTGGTCCACTTACCGTCGGTAATCAGGTATGCGCGAAAGCAGAATGCTTTACACTTGCGCGTTACCACTCATGAATCGCTCCCTATGCCGTTACGGACACGACCAACCGCGCCATCCGGAACCGCCATAAAGACCAGGCGGGCATATCTTCATTCCATTTTACATAATTCTATTGCATCATATATGCGACTTATCAGTCATGGAAAGCCTTTTCATGCGCATCTGTTGGCAACGAACCGCCGCGGGAACCTGATTGCCGCGGATATCAAGCCCAGGCACTTTTTTCAAGCGGATCAATTCTGGTGGCACAAAGCCCTGAACAATGGTCAACCACGCGGATGGATAAGCTCCGTGGTCAAAGACCCGCAAACCGGTGGGGAAGCGGTTGTCATTGTATTACCAATTCGCACAATACGATCCAATACCTGGGTGGGATTTGTCAAGGAAACATTCGGCATACTTCCCATTCTTCGCCGGCTTCGCAAACACGTTTTTCTGCGGCAAACCACCGGGCAGCTTTTTGATCGTCGCGCCGGTCGAACGGTACTTCTTACTGGAAAAATAACACAGGCCGCCGCCGCCCAGCAGCGGTTTGAACAGGAACCGGCCTCCGACCGAGGCGACTGGCTGACCGATCTATTTGCCGGCACTATCATCGGCAGCGCGCCGGTGAAATTCGCCGCTTTGCATCACAGGATCGCCATTCCCATACGCCTGCCATCCTGGAGTGTTATTATCAGTCAGCCCACGTTTCTGGCGCTACAACCGATTTTCCGGCAGGGCCGCATGATAGGCATTGCCGGCGTTCTTATGATTGTCGGACTTTTCATCCTCGGCTATGTCATCAGCCAGCGCGAGATTGTTGATCCCATTCACTCGCTGCAACAAGCGACGGCGGCCATTGGACGCGGTCAACTGAATGTTCGACTGCTTTCCGGGGAAGTTGTTGATCCAACGTTTCGGCACGACGAATTGGGCGATCTGGCCCATGATTTTGAGCGGATGGCGCAGCGACTTCAGTACAGCCGAAACAAGCTTGAACAGGGGAACCAAACCAAGAAGAGGTTCATTGATCTGGCGGCACATGAGCTTCGCACGCCCGTGACCAGAATTATATCCGCCATGGGACTTTTGCGCCGCCAGCTCAACCGCGCCGGAGTCCTGCGACCAACCGAAGCCGGCGTCGAGAACTCCGATCCCACCGCGAACATTCAGCTTCATCTGGACGTTATTTCAACAGCCGCCGCGCGCCTGGAAAAAATTATCAATGATCTGTGCAAGCTTGTCGAAACGGACCGTTTCTCCACGCAACTGCACCGCCGGCGCTTTGACATTCGGGGACTGATCCGCAACGTTTGCGATGAAAATCGCGGCTTTCTTGCGGTTCGCCGCCAGCAACTGGAGCTTGACATACCGGAAACATTGCCCCCTTTTGATGGCGATTCCGATAAGATTTCTGACATACTGACAAATGTACTCAGCAATGCGAGCCGTTTTTCTCCGGATGGGGCAACCATTAAAGCGGCCGTCCGGGTGGTAATCGGCGGGATGCTGGAAATCATCGTCCAGGATTATGGTTCCGGCATTTCTCCCCAGGTGATGGAAGAACTCTTTGAACCATTTCATACCGGCGATGAGATTCTGCGGCACCACAGCGGCGACGTGAAGCAGGGCGGCAGCGGGCTGGGACTGGGATTGGCGATTGTGCGACGATTCGTGGATATGCACGACGGCACTTTGCGCGTGGATCCCTCGCCGCAAGGCACGCGCGTGCAGATTCTTTTGCCCTTGAGCGAAGAAGCGCCTTCGCCTCCCGGCGCGACCGCCCTGGCGGCCGACGCCGGGAAGACCCCGTCGCCGCAAAACATTTCCCATGATAATGGCGGTTCATGAGTGTTGGATTTTCCAGTCCGCAGTGGTTGTACCTTCCATTTCTGGTTGTGGTGACGGGTCTGGCGCTGCTGCGGCAGCGCCACCGGCGCGAAAGCTTATTTCCCACGCTGGAATTCTTTTCGCCGGAGATATCCGGCGCCGCATCTCGCCGGGCCGGAATAGACTGGCTCTGGGCGCTGATGCTTATCGGCGCGTTCATAATGGCCTTAGCCCCCGCTTCTCCCCGCCTTCAATTTCGTTCCACCCACGCGCCATCGTGGCCGGTCCATGCCGTTGCCCGTTCCTTGCCCGGCTCCGCCGTCGCGGAGTTGTTCGTGCAGTCGAACAACGTTCCTCATCAACATCATTTAACCCTCACTCTCCAGGAAGCCGGACATGTGATGACCTTTCCAATTGCAGGTCGTCGGCTCGCCGGCGGCGTAACGGTATCCGGTATTCCGGTCGCCCGGTCGTTTTCCCTCTCCCTTGTCCGGAGCGCTCGTATCCTCTGGAGAACCACACTGACACGTGCGCCAGCCCCGCCGCCGGCGAACGTAAACTTGATCGGCCATCCGCCGGGAGATCTGCTGCGCCTGATGAAAATCATGCCCGGCGTTCGCTGGAATCGCGCGGGCCGCCAGGCGACAATCTGGGTTGTTGAAAGCTCCCGCTTTCGGCCCGGAACGATTCCGCCTTCCAGACACACGATTGTCCTGGCGATCGGTCGCACGAACGCACCGGCCATGCGGGTGGGGACTATCGTAAGGCCGCCACACCGGGCGAAAGTGGTCCCCGCCGCGGCATCCCGGCGCACCGGCGTTCTGCGGCACGTGTCATGGAGATCTGTTCGCGTGGCGCGGATGTTCACGGCTCAATTGGGCGGCGGCTGGCGGGTATTGGCACGTATGGACGGCTTGCCGTGGCTGGCCTGGCGCGTGAGTCCGCGTACGCACATCCAATGGTTCTGGCTGGCGAGTCCGCCGCGGGACCTTTTCACGGATTGGCAGCATCATGCCTCGTTCGTTGTTTTCTTCGTTAACGTGTTGCGGCAGGCTACGGAACCATTGCGGAATATGGTCCGAGATGGCTGGTGGCGGCCGGCGGCTCCGTTCACCGCGGTGCGGCATACCCGCTTACCGGTGATACATTCTTATCCGCTGAGTATGGGCCTGGCGCTGTTGGCCTCTCTGCTTCTCCTGGTGGCCGCCATGGGGCTTGTAAATCGCTATCCCCGGCTTGCGGTGGATTTGAGGCATGGCGCGTCATCCGCTCCTCCGGCGCCTGGGCGGAAATCTCGCTGACGCGGATTGGACGAATGGCGAAGCGGGAATTCTGGCCGAAAAAATTGGCCGGATTGTTGTGAAATATCCGCAGCAGCGTATCCAGGTTCTGACCCCGCCGGCGGGCCTCGAGCCAGGCGCGGTGGGTGTTCAGAGGATCGCTTACGCCCCAGTCGGCGGCGGCGTTTATGCACAAGCGTTCGGCGCCGAATATTTCGATCATGTCCACCGCCCGCGGCGGCGTGACTTTGCTGATCGGGTAAAT
>JAJYDU010000113.1 GCA_021790475.1 Planctomycetota bacterium
CCCGGCAAGGCCGGTGGTATCAGGGGCTGAATCAGCCTCCATTGTTCATCCGTGAGGTCCGTTGGATAAGACGTCCGTGTCATGTCCTATAGAATATCAGCTTTTAAAGACTTTTCACACAGGCTCTCAGAGGCTGCAACAGGTGGTTTCACTGTTGGAACGGGAACGTTCAACCTCGCGGAAGGTGGTGGTGGAGCGACCAATATAAATGAGCAAGGGATTGCGGGAGCGGCGGTTGATTTGGGATCCAACCTTTCACAGTTCTCGTCGATAAGAATGCGCATGTTTCACACAGACTCAAGAATGCGGAGCCTGCCCGCTTCAATGACCGCAAGCACCTGTTCGCGCTTGACCGTCGGGAACGCGTCCGGAAAGTCCTCGATGGATTCGCCTCCTTTCAGTGAGTCAATCAAGTTTTGGAGTGGAACACGGGTGCCTGTGAATACAGGTGTGCCACCCATAATCTCCGCATCCGAATGCACGATTCCTTTGAGCGACAAGGCTATTTGACGCCAAGTTTTATTGCGATTCGACGGGCTGTTTTCAAACGTTTGGCGGTTATTGGGGCAAACTGGCGGCGGGCCAGGGCGAGCAGATGCGCCGGGGCAGCGGAAATACTTCCGCTATGAAATGGCGGCTCCGGTGCGTACTCCATGGCCAGTTGAATCATCCTGGCCCGATCCGCGCCGATCATCTGGGCCGCCGCCGCCAAAGCGCCGTCAATTCCGGATGTAACCCCCGCACACGTAATCATATTTCCGCTGGATACGACGCGCTGGGCGGAAGGGATGGCGCCAAAGAGTGCAAGCAGATCCAATGCCGCCCAATGCGTGGTCGCCGGTCTACCGATCAAAAGCCCCGCCGCTCCACAGAGAAGCGCCCCTGTGCATACAGACAGCACAACCCTGGCTTGCGACGCGCGTTGACGGATAAAAGAAATTACCGCGTCGTCCTCCATCAAAGCTTCCTGACCGCCCCCCCCGGGAACGATCAAAATATCCAGCGGTGGGCAGCAGACCAGTGTGGTGGTGGGCGTGAGCATCAGGCCATGAATATCGCGGACGGGCTTTTTGTTTTTCCAAAGGAGATGAAAGCGCGCCCCCGGCAAGCGCGCCAGAACTTCAAACGGCCCGGTGAAGTCAAGCTGATTCATATCCGGAAAAATCAGAGCGCCGATGTTCATGGTCAATGCAAACCGATGCGGCAAACGGCGGTATTGCCGTCGGCCTTGATGACCACAAACACAATTCGCCTGCCGTGCAGATGGCGCCTGGCCCGTTTGAGCAGCGTCATGAACTCTCTGCCGCCGGTTACTTTCCGATTGTTCACGCGGGTGATCACGTAACCAGGTTTAAGCGGAGTACGGCCAAGCGAGGCCGGCGCCCCTCCCTTGACCAACGATACAATAACGCCTCGGAGGGAAGCGGAGAGTTTGCGGGCATAGGTGTCGGCAAAGGCGATTTTCCGCACAACCAGCCCCAGTTTGTGATCGTAATAACGGGCCATGCGGGATGGCGGCGGAGGCAGCGTTCCTATCTTTACCGGAATGGTCATGTATTTCCTGCCGTGGCGAAGGATGCCGAACTTGACAATCCGGCCCGGTCGCATCTTCTGCAAGGCCCGTTCGAAGTGAGCGAGCATGAGCGTGGGCACGGCAGAACGACTGAACGGTTTGCCATTGATGGTAAGGATGATGTCCTGGCTTTTGAGACCGGCTCTGGCGGCGGGCATGGCCGGGATAACCGAACCGATGACGATTCCGGCGCGTTGCTTGATCTTGTAAAGTTTGCGCAGCGCCGGTTTCAAGCCGGTGTCGTCAGCGGTGCCCAACCACGGGCGCGCGGCGTGAAACGGCTTTACGGGTACATTGGTAAGCACGCGCGCAACTGTGCGCCAAGTCAGAAAAACACCTTCCTGGTTGGGATCTTTCACCAGCACGGGCACATTATGACCAAGCAGAGCCATGTTGATGGATTGACCGGGATCGGGTACCGTCAGCCCCAGAAATGCGCCGGTGCGTGAGCCATAGACGGGGCTGGTGGCGCGGGTAAGTCCGAACATATCGGTCAAAGCCAGCGGATGAACCAGTGGCACAATGGCCTTGACATGATTGATGCCGACGTAAGGCCGATAGGCCTCGTCCTTCGGCAAAAGGCCGATGGCAAAAACGCTTTGTCCGAGGCGCACACGGGCGTGGGGGGATATTTTCAGCGGCGGCAGCGGGAGTCCCCCTTTTGCGGAATCAGCCTTGATATAGCAGAATAAGCCATTAACGGTGCGCCCGAGATAGGTGGCGGGAATCTTTTTCAAGGCGCCGTAGGGAAGGCGAATGACCAGGTGTTTGACGTAACTTAAAGGAATATCGCCCGGAATAAGATTGGCGGAAACGAGCACCACTCCGCCGGAGGTCAGTACAATCCCCTGGCCATCAATTTTGGTGGTCTTGTGAAATTCATTTTCGGCCGTGTACTGCACGATTACCAGGCTGCGGGCGATGACCGGAATAAAAGAGGCCAGTCGTGGCCGCGCGGACGCGGCGGCGGGTGGGCAAAACAGCACTGCAACCGGCATGAGCAACGCGGCCAGCAAGCCAAGCGCTCCGCCCCGGCGTCCCGTCAGCCATCGGGGTCCTTTGAAAAAATATTTCATAAATGTGCTCCGTAAATCCTATTGGCGGCGGCCGAGCCATCCCGCCATCGTTATGAAAAAATCCCGCCCCGACCTGTCCCGCTTATTTCCGGGATCCCGATAGTAAACGGGATCGAGATAGGGACAGCCATCGGGAATCAATTCGGCGCAAATACCAGCGTCATTTCGCCGCGGCCGCGTTTGACCGTCACGGCGGCTGGTTTTTTGTCGCGCTTGAGTTCAAGCGTAATTTTCTTCAGCCGGCGGCTGGAGACGACGGCCCGGCCATTCACGCGGCGGATGATATCGCCCGGTTCCATGCCGGCGATATCAGCCGGGGAGTTGCTGCGCACTCCGGTAACCAGCACGCCGCGGATCATGGGCATTCGCCGCCGGCGAAGATACGCCGGCGTCAGGTTTCGCACGCTGATGCCCCAGGCGGTAATGGCGTGCTGCGGCGAGACGGCACTTTGCAACCGCTGGGTTTTCAGATGCAGGACAAGCCGGGTCAATTTGCCGGTGGAAGCGGGGCGTTCCACCACCAGCGTCAAAACAGCGCCGATGGGTTGATCGGCGATAAAACGGCGAATGGGCGCAAGTTGTTCCGGAAAGCGGCAGTTGGCGGGCCGCCCATTGACGCTGATCAACACGTCCTGCGGCTGGATGCCGGCGGCGGACGCGGGGGAATCGGGATCGACCGAGCGGATCAATACGCCGGTATGGGCGGCGATATGGTAGAAATTTCCCAGATCGCCCAGAGGCTGAAGACGGATGCCAATATAGCTGCGATACACCCTACCATGCGCCAGCAGCGAAGGGATGACGCGCTTGGCGACATTGATTGGAATGGCGAACCCCAGATTGTTGGCGTCCCGCGCGCCGCGTGTATTGATGCCGATTACGCGGCCGCGCAGATTGATCAGGGGGCCGCCGGAATTTCCGGGATTGATGGCCGCGTCGGTCTGGATCCAGTTGTTGAACCAGCCGGTTTCATAACCGTCGATGGTAGTGGCGCTGAAGTAGCGATCGGTATTGGAAATAATGCCGCGGGTAACGGTGCGCGAAAGGCCGTAGGGCGTGCCGATGGCCAGAACACTCTGGCCGAGTTGAACATGGGAGGAGTCGCCGAGCCGGGCCCGGGCGAAATGGATATGCTTGCGTTTGATCTCGGCCATATTCATTTGCAGCAGAGCCAGGTCGGTCCAATGATCGGAGCCGACGAGCCGGGCGTGCACGCGGCGCTGATCGGCGAGGATAATTTCGATGCGGCGTGCGCGGCCGGCCACGTGAAAATTGGTCAAGACGTGCCCCTGCCGGTCGATGATCACGCCGCTGCCGACCGCCCGGAAAGATACGGGCGATCCGTTGTCAAAATTACGCATCACCACGTCGATGCGGACCACCGCGGGGCATACGCGGGCCAGGGCATAGCGGACGGCAAAAGAAGGGCGGTCATGGACCAGAACGGACGGAACAGCGGTGATCGAACATCCGGAAAGAAGCGGCAGCAGCAGCGCCAGGAGCAGCCCGCTCCAGATGGCAATCGGTATAGGGATAACCCTCCGGGCAAAAATCCCGACGCGCCGGGACAGATATTCAAACATAACAACTCCATAAGCTTTGAACCGGCCGGTCCACCGTGTTCCGAGATAGATATCGAGACACGGGCGGGCCAGGTCCCGATAGCTATCGGGATCGTTTTTTTGGCCGCGGCGGCGGGCGAGCGCCGGACAGAACCAGCGTTCGTACCGGCCTGTTGGCCGCATCCACAAGAAGTACACGGGCTTCATGGTCCGCGGCTTGTTCGGGGGTCATCTGGGCGAAGGCCATGATGATGATCTTCTCGCCGGGCTTTACCAGGTGGGCGGCGGCGCCGTTTACACCGATCACGCCGGCCCCCGCCTCTCCGGCGATGATATAGGTTTCAAACCGCGCGCCGTTGTGAATATCAACCACCAGGACTTTTTCGTTGGGCAAGAGAGAGCTTTTGGCCAGCAGATTTCGGTCTATGGTTATACTGCCAACATAGTCCCGATTGGCTTGTGTGATGATGGCCCCGTGAATTTTAGCCCGCAGCAGAGTCAGTAACATTGGATATTTCCCCATCCCGACATCGGTCGGGGGATGCACTGGTCCCGAATAACCCTGCCGGCTGGCAGGTATCGGGACAGTCCTTAAGTCTAACGCGCAGAACCTTGGTGCGTCTATTGTTCGAAAAAAAATGGGTATATTGTATGCAGGATCGACGTTCCCATCGGCCCATCGAATGCCGGAGAAGCGCAGAAGCGTTCCGGTAGCCGTCGGACTTAGCCGCCAACGCCGGTGCGAGTACCGATGTCGCGGCGGTATTGCATGCCCGCGAAATGAATTTTCTCCACCGCCGCATACGCATGAGTCCGGGCATCCGCCAGATCATCTCCCAGGGCGCATACGTTTAGTACGCGGCCGCCGGCGGTCACCAGCCGGCCATCCTTCATGGCGGTTCCAGCGTGGAATATCCGCACGTGATCCAGCGCCGCGGCCTGATCGATTCCGGTAATCGGGACGCCTTTGGTAATCTGGCCGTCCGGCTTGTAGCCGTAGCCCTCGCTGGCCAGCACCACGCAGAGAGCCGGGCGGGGATCCCAGCGCAGCGTCACCCGATCAAGCTTTCGCTGGATACAGGCGAGCATGGTTTGCACAATGTCGCTTTGCAGCCGCAACAGCAGCGGCTGGGTCTCCGGATCGCCGAAACGGCAATTGAATTCGAGCGTTTTCGGACCGCCGGCCGTGAGCATAAGCCCCACATATACGACTCCGCGGTAATCAATTTCATGACGAGCGAGCGTATCGAGCAGGGGAACGATAATTTCCCGCTCGACCCGGCGCAGCAGGTCTTCGGTAAGCAGGGGGGCGGGGCAGAAGGCGCCCATGCCGCCGGTGTTCGGACCGGTGTTGTTTTCGCCAATGCGTTTGTGATCCTGCGCCGCTTCAAGCAGATAAGCGGTCCGACCGTCGATGAACGCCAGCAGCGAAACCTCCGGTCCGACGAGGCGCTCTTCGATGACCACGGAGTCGCCGGCAGCGCCGAATATTTTTTTCTCCATGATGTTCCGCACCGCGTCGAGCGCTTCGACGGGATCGCGGCACACCACGACTCCTTTACCGCGGGCCAGCCCCGCCGCCTTGACCACCAGCGGTTCCGTGCGGCTTTCCACATAAGCCAGGGCGTCGCGCATGGTGGTAAATCCACGGCCTTCCGCGGTGGGAATTCCCGCCTGGCGCATGAGTTTTTTGGAAAACGTCTTGTCCGCTTCCAGCATCGCCCCGGCGCGCGGGGGACCGAAGGCGTCTATTTTTTTTTCCGCCAGCGCATCGGTCAATCCCAGCGCCAGCGGATCTTCCGGACCAATCACCGCCAGATCGATCTTTTGATCGCCGGCGAATCGGGCCAGTTCGGCGATGGCGTTGGCCTGGATCGGAACCAGCTCTCCGAGCGATGCCATACCGGGATTGCCCGGGGCGATAAAAAGTCTCTCGCATAGAGGGCTGGATTGAATCTTCCATGCCAAGGCGTGTTCGCGTCCTCCGGAGCCAATAAGAAGTATTTTCATTTTACCATGAACGATCGTTAACTTTTTAACATGCCCGCTTCGCGGGCGTACTGAAATAAGCCGCCGGCTTCGATAATCGGCTTGACATCACCGAGCGGCTTAAGAGGGTATGTCGCGCCGCGTGTTACATTGGCAAGCTGATTATTATCCAAATCCACCGTCAGTTCGTCGCCGGTGTGAATCTGCTCCACCAGGCGCCGGGCGGATTCGCAGGGAACCAGGTAGCCGCCGTTCACACAGTTGCGAAAAAAAATCCGGGCGTAGAATTCCGCCACAATCGCCCGGATGCCGGCCTCGGCCAGAGCCAGGGGGGCGTGCTCGCGCGAACTGCCGCAACCGAAATTTCTTCCGCCGATTACAATGCCGTAATCGCTTTTGAACTCATTGGGCCGCACGAAGCGAATATTTCCATCGGGCAGACCGCTTTGCGCCGCGGGTACGCCATCCATCGCGTACATTCCGAAATACCGTCGCTCGCCGGGATCGGCGGGATTATAGCTGAGATATTTGGCGGGAATGATCTGGTCGGTATCGACATTGTCGCCCAGCACGAATGCCTTGCCGCGGATTACGTTAAGCATCATTATGGCTCCTGCTTCCGGGGCGTGGCCCGTTTTCTCAGGCCGCACGAACAAAGCCCGATGATTAACCTGGTCCGCGCCTATCTGGGTTTGACTCGCAGAGAGGCGCCGCGTCTGCCGCCGCGGTACAGACGAATCGGAGTTTATAGTGTAGGTGAACCTCTGATGTCAAACAAGTTCGGCCGTTTTCGATCCGAACCGTTTGCGCTGTAGAGCGGACGTAGGAATGGTAGGGGAACGGGGCGCGGGCTTGGAGCAGCTTACCCCAACGGGCGGTGAATTGGCGGGGGGTTGGGGCGGCGCGGGGGAATTTTCCCGGATTTTTACCCCACCGCGCACTTGACACGGGCATTTATTGCGTTGTATGCTATCTTTTCCGGCAACCCCGCGAGCGGTCCCCGCGGTCCGGGACGGCGGGGCGTGACCATTCAAGGATGGAGACATTACCATGCGTATTGCCACGACCCGGCGCCTGTTCGCCTGGGACGCCCTGGACGATCACCCCGACCTGCCGGCCCTGGAGCAATTCCTGGACGCCCTGCCCGACGAAGAACTGCTGGCCGCGCTGCGGCAACGGCGGGCCAAGGGCCGCGATGATTATCCGGTGCGGGTGCTCTGGCGGGTGCACCTGATCCGCTACGCCCTGCGGCACGTGAGCATGGACGCCTGCCTGGCGGAGTTGAAACGGAACCCGGCTCTGCGCGAGGTGGTGGGGATCTTCCACGCGCGGCAGGCGCCCAAGCCGTGGAACATGAGCCGCTTCGTGGAGGGGCTCGGGGAGACGGACATCCTGGCGTTGCTCAAGGCGATGTTCCAGCGGATGGTCGGCCGGCTGGCCGGCGTGGTGGACGACCTGGGGCGGCATACCGCCGGGGATGTCTCCTGCCTGAACGCCCGGCGGGACGGGCAGCCGGAGTCCGCCGTGGAACTGCCGCCACCGACGGGAGGCCGCAAGGAATACCAGGATGACCAGGGCCAGGTGGTCAAGGTGTATGAATGGTTCGGCTACAAATTCCACCTGCTGGTGGATGTGAAACACGAGGTGATCTTGGCCTGGCACATTACCAGCGCCACGGACTCGGACGCGGGGCAGATTCCGGAACTGGTGGCCCAGGCCCGGCAGGCGCTGCCGGACGGCCGACTGCAGACGCTGGCCTATGATAAGGCCGCCGACGATGAGAAGACCCACGCCAGGCTGGCCGCGGTCGGCATCCGGCCGGTGATCGAGAACCGGGCCTTATGGAAGGAGGAACCGGAACGGATGCTGCCGGACCATGACGGCAACAGCAACATCGTCTACGACGAAGCCGGCACGGTCTACTGCTACGACAAGGTCTCCCCGCGGCCCGTCAAACATAAGATGAGCTATACCTCATGCGGCCAATAACTGAACCTAATCGAACATTTGAAAATTGAGCGTGAGGGTGTTCTTCAGCGTGTCTTTGTGGCGGGTGTTTATGGCATTAA
>JAJYDU010000114.1 GCA_021790475.1 Planctomycetota bacterium
CTTCGCGCTGATGCGGTGTGCCGGCCGCGGCGACGGTTCGCGTGCATCGTGCCGACACGCGACGCGCGGGGTCGCAGCCCCGCGGCTTCGCGCTGATGCGGTGTGCCGGCCGCGGCGACGGTTCGCCTGCATCGTGCCGACGCGCGACACGCGGGGTCGCAGCCCCGCGGCTTCGCGCCGATGCGGTGTGCCGGCCGCGGCGACGGTTCGCGTGCATCGTGCCGACGCGCCGACGCGCGGGGTCGCAGCCCCGCGGCTTCGCGCTGATGCGGCAAAGCATAATAATCGTTATATCAAGATTTACTTATAATAAGGAGATCGCCATGACCGTTCCCGCCGGCCGCCACCGTCGCCTCAATGAACTGCTGCTGGACATTCCCGGCAACTGGCAGGAGATATTCCTGGCCATGCACGAACTGGCCGTGTGCCGCGCCGCAACCGTGCGGTTTCACTGCCTGCAGGATCGCCAGGACGCCATCAGCGAGGCGGTTATTTACGCCATGAAGCAGATCGCGCATTACGATCCCGCGCGCCGGGCCGCCGCCGCCTACTTCGGCCGCCTGCTGCGCCGCGCCATGTTGCACTGGCTGGCCGAACAGAAGCGGCGGCAACATGCGCGCGACCTGCCGGATTCCGAAGAGAACCGCGGCGTTTCGCAACTGGATCATCCCCTGCGCAACCGTATGCCCGGCTTGCCCGCGCGGACACAAAATGATTTCCGCCTGCAATCGCCCGAAGATCGCCGCCGCGTCCGGGATCTGATCGACGACGTTCTCGAGAATGCCCTGCGCGTGGTTGAAGACAACCCCGGCGCGCCGGTGGCGGAACAGGCGGGCGTGGCCGTCGGCGTTCTTCAGCAGATACGCAAACGGCTGCTGGGCCGGTATAATCGCATCTGCGCGGACCATCGGAATTCGCCGGCGGGAAATGAAAACGAGCAAACGCGGCAATAACACCGCCCGGCCGACGTTGCAATATTATGGTCTGGACGCGACGATCCAGGCATAGCGCCGCGACGTATCGCGCGAAGCCGGGCCGCCGCGGCGGCCCGCGGGAACCCGGCCCCGCGGCTTGGCGCCGAGGACTACGCGGACCGTGGTAGAAAACGGGACGTAAAGATTGCACCGCATGCACGCAGACAAACGATATTTCTCCGCTATTTTGCGTCATCCCGGTATTTTAACGCCATTATGGTTGACCATTCTGCTGGTCGGCGGGTGCTCCACGATGAACACGACCAATCCGCCCCAGACAGCCAATGAGCAGTTTCTGCTTTCCCAGTCAACGTCCGAGGCGATCGCCAAGCTTTCAACGGCCAACCTGCGCGGTCGCACGGTATTCGTGAACACACAGTATCTGGACATGGCTTACCCCAATCTCGATCTGCCGATGCCGCAATTTCTCATCGCCGATCTGCGCGCGCACCTGCTGGCCCACGGGGTACGGCTGGTGAGCAATCAAGGGCAGGCCCAGATTATTCTGGAGGTGCGCTGCGGCGCCCAGAGCGTCAACCAGCAGAATTTGATGTTCGGTATTCCCGCGTTGGCCTTCGGCAGCTACACCACCGGAACCGCCACGGGGTTTTCCATTCCCGTGGCCTTTCCCCAAATCGCCTTTTTGCAAAACGTCCGGCAGTCCGGCTACACCAGCATCGCGTATGTGGCGTATTGGCAAAAGACCGGAGAAATCGTAGCCAGTTCCGGCCCGTATGTGGGACGAACCTATCGCAGCGACTGGTGGATATTTGGTTTTGGCCCGCAAACCTCCGGCAACATTCCACCGGCGCAAAAGCCATGAACGCGTCCGGTCCGGAGAGCAACCCCATGAAGCAAACGCCATCCCAGCCCGGTCCGTCCATTTCGGCGTCGCCGGCAGCGCCGCCGGCGCCTATGCCGCCAGCTGCGCCCGCAGCGCCGCCGCCGAGGCGCGGTCGGCGCAGGCGCTGGCTGGTCATCCTGGCCCTGGCGGCGGTGGTGACGGTTGCGGCAAGCGCCTTGATCGGCCAGCGGTTTTTAGAATCTCATTACGCCCACCAGTGGGTTCTCAACCGGCTTGAGACTTTCCTGGGTCTGCGCATCAATGCCCGGAAAATCACCATCAATTGGCAAGGCCGGACCACGCTCTATGGCGTCGACGTCGGCCTGCCTCTGGGCCACTGGCCATTTCTGCACATTGCGAAATTGCGCTTCACGCATAATCTTGTTCCGCTGTTTCTACTGACCGGGGAATTGCGCCTGCGGGCCATACGAATCGTGTCTCCCCGGTTGATTGTGCGCCGCAGCAGCCAGGGCGGGCGGAATATTTCACTCGCCTGGAGCGCGATCCGCCACGCCTGGAAACAATGGAAGACGACTCATCCGGGGACCCGGCCTTTATCCGCAACAACTTTCCCGGTCGTGACGCTGACCGAGGGCAGTCTCCGCGAACCGTCGTCAAACGGGCGGGGTCTTAAGATCACGGGCATTACCCTGGATGCCCATCCGCAAGGTCCCCTGACGTGGCGTTTTCGCCTGGCCACGGCGATGGCGACGCGGGGCGGCTGGCTGAGAGCCCGGGGCGTACTGGTTCCGGGCCAGGACTGGTTCCACAGCGTGCAGCTTTCCGCCGCGGGAATACAGACCTGGCTCAAAGCATTCTGGCCGCACTGGCGGGGGGGCGATGTGCGCATGCGAACCCATTTGCTCGGCCAATACGCCAAATCCGTCTGGAATGAAAAACTCACCCATGCCCGCATTCGCATCGGCCCGGCGCAATTGCGCGGCAGCGCCACGGTCGCCTACGCCCCGACCGGCTGGCGAATCTCGCCGCGGCATCTGAACGTGCGCATGCCCTGGATTCGCGGACCGCTCCTGCTCTATCGCGGCCAACTCTGGGCTGACGACCGGGGCATACATATCCAGAAGCTGGCGGCCCAGGCCGGCGGCGGCGAAATTCATCTGACCGGTTTAATGAATCCCGCCATGGGCAGCGCCCAGGCCAAGGCGTCGTGGCACAACGTGTCGCTATTCGGAGCCGAACTGCAAAGCGGATCGTTGAACTTTCACCTGGCGTCGCCCTGGCCGAGCTGGCGGGTCCTTGCCGCCAATATCACAACCAGCGGGCAGACGCCCTACGGTTCGTGGAACGCCCAATTCCAACTCTCCGCGCAGGGAAGTTTTCGCCGGGGACTGAATTGGCAACTCGCGGCGCCGCAGCTTTCCTGGCAGCATTGGCGAAACATCAATTTGGGCGGTTTGCACGCGGTGGGTACATTCGCCAACGAAACAATTGTCGTGCGCCGCTGCACGCTGGCGAGCGATCCCCACTCGCTGCTAACCGGCAGTTACAGCCTGTTCCTGGGCCTGTGGCGCCTGCATCTGCGCGCGCCCGGCAACGCCATTCCCCTGGCCGGGCTTCCTCCCAATGTAAACTTTCATTTGGACGCCTACGGCAACTGGGGCGGTATGGAATTGAAAAATCTGACCGTGAAAAATCCTTCCTGGAGTCTTACCGCCAGCGGCAACTGCATTTTTATCAATCAATATCCGGCGCACCTGCTGCTGACCGTTACCGGCCTGCCGCTGGTTTCGCCGGGCGCGACCGCCAAAACCGCCTGGTCCGTCGGCGGTCTGATATCCGGAAAATTGCTGGCGACGGGCACTTTGCTGCCGGTGAAACTGAATATTAACGGCCAGCTGGCGGGCACTAGGTTGACGGTGAACAACCATCCCCTGCTCCTGCCGACGGTGCATGTCCACGGCCTGCTGACCCGGCGCCACGTGCAAGTGGCCGCAATCCCGCTGGCGCTGCTGGGCGGGCGGATCACCATTGCCGCCACGGCGCGTACTTCCGGAAGGCTCGCGACGATGAACTTCGCGGCCCGGGGGCTGTCCGCCGCCCAACTGGCCACCTGGTTGCTGCCGCCCCAGGCGCAGAAATTCAGCGGCCAGGTAAACTTGAGCGTTCATGTCGACGTGCCGAATCGCGACGTGCATCAGGCCCATGTACAGGGAACCATCGCGTTGGACAACATAGTTCCGCCGCCGCTGCCGCTGGGTTTGGTCGTGGCCCACATCGCCACCGCCCGGGCCGGGATAATTTACAACCAGGGCGTGTTAACGCTCAATCCGATCGTGATTCAGGAAGCCGGGAGTTTCATTCACGCCACGGCCAGCTGGGCGCAGGCCAGCCCGCAGAATGTGCAATTGCAGTTTACCGTCGCCCATTGGCCGCTGGAGATACCAGGTAAAAATATTTCCATATCATTTTCCGGCCAGGGGCGGGGAAGCTGGCCCTGGCTCCAACCGGCCGCCTACGGGAACGCCGACATCCGGGCGCATTTTCTCCAAACGGTTGTTCTGCCGGGAAAGGTCAAGCCCGCCCGTCCGGCGGCAAAAAACGTCCTGCGCCCGCGCCCCGCAACGACATCATCCGCCGTCCGCACAACAAGACCGGCGACGCCGGCCAAGAAAGCCCCGCCGGCGCCTCCCCGCACGGTGGTTCTGCGGGGACATCTCACGGGGCATGTCGTGGCCACGGGGCAGCGGATGGCAATTTCGCATCTTCGCGCCGCGGCTATGGGAAATACGTTCCGCGGTTCGGTTGCGTATACCTGGGGTCATCCGCTGGCCGCGACCGCCCAATTGCGTTACGACGTGCCGCACCTGACGGCGCTTTTGCCGGCTGTATCATCCCTGCGCCTGCTCCACGGCGATTTCGCCGGGACGATCGCACTGGGACCGGCCGCGGGACCCCATCCACTGGCGCCTTTGCAATTGAGCATGAAAATTCAGGCCCGGCGGGCGCGCTTCGCGGCCATGCACATCGGCGATTCGCAATTTACGCTGTTCTTCACCCACCACAGCGCCGTGCTGGCCAAGTCCACATTCGCTCTGGCTGATGGAACCATCCGGCCGTGGGCCATGTTCACCCGCCACCACGGCGCGATTTATTCCGCCCAGGCGAATCTGCGTTTCCAGGGCGTGCAACTCGGGCAGATCACGCAAAGCGTTCAATCCGATCGGCCCCCGATACCCGGCCTGCTCGCCGGGCACGCGGTGATCATTGCCACTCCGGGAAGATGGCGCTACGCCTTCGGCCATGGGCGCATCAGCATCACCCGCTCCGATCTGTCGGATACCACCATCATAGCCGCGGTGGATCGGCCCTTGTCCGTGTTGCCGACCGGCGCGCCGACCGGTAATGGCGCGGCCCACTGGCGGGTGGAAAATGGCGACGCCCACATCACTTCCCTGCATTATTGGAATCGGGGCGTGTACGTGCTGGGCACGGGCGTCATTAACAACATCTGGCGAATGCCCGCGAGCCGCATCAAGGGCGACGTGGTCGGAACCGTCCGGCCGTTCCGCCACTTCCATATTCCATTTATTCCCCAGGCCAGGGCGGTTCTGGACGCCTTGCAATCCAATGTCAGCTCCGTGGAGGTCAACGGCACCTGGGCCGATCCGGCGACGACGCCCGTGGCGTTCAAACGATTCAAGTCGGCCATCCAGGAGATATTCGTCCGCGCCGTGGTCGGCCGGGCCAGGGCGCATCCCGCCAAATAAGCGCGTCCGCCGTCGCGGAGTCATGTTGAGGAAAATACATGTTCGATCAGGATGTACGGATCACCGATCTGCAAATTGAAACCGAACTCCAGGAAAGTTATCTCACCTACGCCATGAGCACCATCATGGACCGCGCCCTGCCGGACGTGCGCGACGGCTTGAAACCTTCCCAGCGGCGAATCCTGGTGGCGATGAACGATCTGCAGCTCGGCCCGCGCAGCAAGCACCGCAAATGCGCCAAAATCGCCGGCGACACCTCGGGCAACTACCACCCGCACGGGGAAGCGGTGATTTATCCCACGCTGGTCCGCATGGCGCAAAGCTGGAACATGCGTTACCTGCTGGTGGACGGACAGGGTAATTTCGGATCGATCGACGGCGATCCGCCCGCGGCCATGCGTTATACCGAGGCCCGCATGGCCGCCGCCGCCGCGGAAATGATGGAGGATTTGAAGGAAGACACCGTCGATTTCATACCCAATTATGACGAGGTGCGCTTCGAACCGACGGTGCTGCCGGGCAAATTTCCCAATCTGCTGGTTAACGGCGCCCAGGGCATCGCCGTGGGCATGGCCACCAGCCTGCCGCCGCACAATCTGCGCGAAATCTGCGACGCCATCTTACAACTGATCGACGCGCCGGACAGCACCGTCCGGGAATTGATGAAAATCGTCAAGGGACCGGATTTTCCGACGGGCGGCGTAATTTGCGGGCGATCCGGCATCGTGGAAGGCTATGAAACCGGCCGGGGGCGCATCACCGTGCGCGGCCGGGTGCACACGGAGCAGCTCAAGGGAGCCAGGGAACAGATCGTGATTTCCGAAATTCCCTACCAGGTGCTCAAGAAGACGATCATTGAGTCGATCGCCCAGCAGGTGAAAGAGGAAAAGATCAAGGACATCACCGACGTGCGCGACGAGTCGGACCGTGAACACGCCGTGCGCATTGTGGTGGAATTGAAGCGCGACGCGGATCCCAACGTGGTCATCAATCAATTGTACCAATTTACGCCCTTGCAAAGCACTTTTTCCATCATCAACATCGCGCTGGCGAACCGCCAGCCGCGAACATTGAGCCTCAAGGACCTCCTGGATGATTTCATCGCCCATCGCGTGGAGGTGATCCGCCGGCGTACGGCGTTCCGGCTGAAGAAGGCCCGGCAGCGCGCCCATATCCTGGAAGGGTTGATTCTGGCCCTGGCCGACATTCACGCCGAGCCGGTCGCGGGCCAGGCCGCCGGCAGGGTGGAAATCATGGGCGTGATCGATATTCTGCGGGATCGCAAAATCAGCCCCGATGTGCCCACCGCCAAGGCCAATCTGATGAAGAAGAAATTCACCATTGATGAGAGGCTCACCTGGAAGGCGGCCATTCCCAAGGCCTTCCGCCGGCGAATCGACGAAGCCGCGGCCAAGGACGGCGGTCTTTCGCTTTCATCGGCCCAGGCCGACGCGATTCTTGCCATGCAGCTCCAGCGGCTGGTCGGACTGGAAATCGACAAGCTTACCGAGGAGCACAACCGCATGGTGGAGGAAATTGAAGGCTACGAGATGATTCTGAAGGATGAAAAACTCCTCCTGGACATCATCCGGGAAGACACGATCGAACTGAAAGAAAAGTACGGCGACGACCGCCGCACGCAGATCACCAACGACGCGACCGACATCAACATCGAAGACCTCATCGCCGACGAGCAGGTGGTGGTCACCATCAGCCACGAGGGATACATCAAGCGCATGCCGCTGGACACCTATCGCAAACAGGGCCGCGGCGGGCGCGGCGTGGTGGGCGCGGACTCCAAGGAAGGCGATTTTATCGAGCACCTGTTTATCGGCTCCACCCACGATTATCTGATGTTCTTCACCAACCTGGGCCGGTGCTACTGGCAAAAGGTTTACGACGTGCCGCAGATGAGCCGCCAGAGCAAGGGACGCTCCATTGCCAATCTGGTGGAAATGCAAGCCGAAGAAAAACTCGCCGAAGTGCTGGTGGTGCGCGATTTCTCGGATGAGGCCAAACACCTGGTCATCGCCACGGCCAAGGGAATCATCAAGAAAACGCTGCTGAAAGCTTATGGGAATCCGCAACGCCGCGGCATTATCGCCATTGGCCTGGACAAGGGCGACCGCGTCATAGGCGTAAGCGCCACCAACGGCAACGACCAGATTGTGCTGGCCACCCGCGGCGGCATGGCGGTGCGATTTGAAGAAAGTGAAGTCCGCGATATGGGCCGGCAGGCCGGCGGCGTCAAAGGCGTGGAACTCGAAGGCGACGATGTTGTCGTCGATATGGTCATTATTCCCCAGGGACTCGACCACGGCGAAAACCAGGTGACGCTGCTGACCGCCTGCGAGCACGGTTACGGCAAACGTACGCGGATTGAGGAGTATCGTCTGACCCACCGCGGCGGCAAGGGCGTAATCAACATTAGAACCACCGACCGCAACGGCCCGGTGGTGTCGGTGCGGACAATTACCGATAAAGATGAACTGATGATGATCACCCGGGGCGGCCAGGTGGTGCGCATCGGCGTGACCGGCGAATTGCGGGAAATGGGCCGGGCGACGCAGGGCGTGCGACTGATCCGCCTGGAGGAAGCGGACATTCTGGTGGGCGTGGCCCGCGTGGCGCCGGAGGAAAACGAAGGCGACGCTCCCCTGCTGGAAAGCGCGGAAAAATAGATATGGCATACCGCCGCGGCGTATCGCGCCAAGCCAGATCG
>JAJYDU010000115.1 GCA_021790475.1 Planctomycetota bacterium
ACAGTAAACACCACTCCGCCTCTTGGATATACTCCGCCTCCAGGATCTGGTTATCCGCCATATCCATTACAGGATTCGCACACTCCTTACTTTTTCAGCTTTGGTTCGGAATACGGAACCAAGGGATTAACTACCGGAGACTACATTTACAGTTACGCTCCATAAGTCGCGCCATGGCGTGTGCCATATAATTATCGGCCGGCGGGCGGGCCGGATGATGGCCGGGTAAACAGCGAATATTATGGGCGGCATTCCTGAAAAAAATTCCGGATTTTTCTTGGTTTTCCACCGGCGGGTGTTAGAATAACCAGTGGAGTTGAAGAAATCATAATCTTACTCGGGAGAGAAAAATGAGTAAAATGCCAAGAATCAAAACCTCTGATCTTCCCATTCTGGCCGCCGGCCTGGTCATCTTCTTCGGCGTCGCCTGCTGGTTCCACCTGCGTAACGAGGATTCCAGACGCCTCGTCGTGACCAGGATCACCATGGCTACGCTTCAGTCGGCGCTTCGGCAGTATGAGCGGATCGCCGATCAGGCGCCGCGCGCCATTGCCGGACATCCCAGCATCTATGGTTTTCTCGCCGCCTATCAGCGGCAGTTCGCACGCCGTGATACCGCCGGCCATTGGAAAATTTCACACAACGACCTGATTTATCTTCGTCGGAGCGTAGTCCAGCATGGCTGGATTTCCATGTCCGGTGGCGGCCGGTATTACGGAGTTGTCAACGTCAAGGACGGTTTTGGTCACCCTATTCATTATTTCTCTAATGCTCGCCAGAACTGGCGGGCGCCGTGCTTTACCTCCCGGCTTCCAGCCATAGTCGGCAAGACGCAGTGGATTTACAGTAACCACTAATCCCTGACCGCATGGACGGGACCATTTAGCTATCCGGATAAGCTCTACGGATGGGCGGTGGTTGTGGATTTTGCCTTGGACTTTCTCGAACCGGCACGGGTGGGTTTCTCCGGCGGTTTGGCCCCAGCCGCCGGGGGGGGAGATTTCCCTTCCAGTTTAGCCACGATATCCGCCGGCGGCCATTTGTTGTTTGCCTTGAGCTGAAGGAACTCATCCAAACGTTCGGCGGGCAGAGTCAAGCGGCAGCGCGGGTAGCCGACGCAACTCAGGAAATCGCCCCGTTTGCCCGTGCGAACAACCAGTTCTTTCTTGCCGCATTTGGGGCAGGTCAAGCCGGTGGGTTTGGGCGGTGGTTTAGGCGGCAGCGGCAGACCGGTTTTTCGGTCCGCTGGTTGAATGGTTCGGCATTGCGGGTAGCCGGAGCAACCATAGAACGGACCAAATCGTCCGATCCTTTTTATCATGGGCTTTGAGCAGGTGGGGCACTTGTAATCAGTAATTTCCGGTTCTACGGGATTTCCCTCGCGGTCAATATTCAAAGCGGCGGTGCAGTCGGGGTAGCGCGAGCAGGAAAGGAACATCTTTCCGCGTTTGGAAAGGCGGTACGCCATCATCGCCCCGCATTTGGGGCACTTGTGGGACGAAGGCGTGGCCTCGGCCCGGGCGTGGGTCATGCGGTCTTCCGCGGTCGCCAGGTCGCGGGCCAGCGGATCGTAAAAATCACGGACCACTTGCACCCAGTCGCGGTGCGACTCTTCAATATGGTCCAGTTCGCTTTCAATTCTTCGCGTGAAACCCAGTTCCATCAGGTCCGGAAATCCTTCTATGAGTTTTTCCGTCACTTTTATGCCCAGGTCCGTGGCGAAAAAACGCCGATCGCGCAGTTCCACGTAACGTCGATCCTGAATGGTGGCGATGATGGAGGCATACGTGCTCGGGCGACCAATGCCTTCCGTTTCCAGAACCTTCACCAGGCTGGCCTCGGTGTAGCGCGGCGGCGGACTGGTAAAGTGCTGCGTGGGTGTCAAATCCAGTGGCGCTACCAGTACGCCCTCCCGCAGCGGCGGCAGCAGTTGCTCGTCGAAACGCGACCACACGCCGGCCACGCGGGTATAGCCGTCGAATTTCAGCGCGCGGCCCATGGCCTTAAATACCGGCCAAAGCGCCGGATCCTCTACCGGCGCGCCTTTTCCCATCGGCTTTGTTTCGATGAGCGCCTCGGTGATCTGCCACTGGGCCGGCGTCATCTGGCAGGCAACAAAGCGTTTCCAGATCAGTTCATAAAGCCGATATTGCTCTTCAGTTAGAGCCGTGCGGACTTGCGTTGGTGTGAGCGCCACCTCGGTAGGGCGGATGGCTTCATGAGCTTCCTGCGCACCCTGTCGAGAGGCGTAGACGTTGGGTGTCTGGGGCCGGTAGGCTTCGCCGAAATTGTTGTGAATGTATTGGCGGACAGCGGTCAGAGCGTCGCCGCTGATGTTGAGCGAATCGGTTCGCATGTAGGTGATCAATCCCACGGCGCCCTGTCCGGGGAGATCTACGCCCTCGTAAAGCTGCTGGGCGACACGCATGGTCCGCCGGGCGCCATAACCGAGCTGGTTGCTGGCCGCCTGCTGAAGCGTGCTGGTGGTAAACGGTCCCGGCGGCCGCGAGGTGGACGACCGGGTGTTTAGCGAGCGAATACGAAATTCCGGTCTGCGATCGCCGCGGGTCGGTACGGTTCCGGAAATCCGCGTAAGCTTGGCTGCCGGTCCACGCGGCGGGATTCCCCGCGGCCCATTGGTTCCGTCATTATCGACTATCTGGATTTCGACATTCTCCAGGCCGACAGTCAAGGCGGCGCGGCGGGATTCTTCGCTGTTGCGTGGTTCAAATTTGCGGCCCTCAAATTCCACCAGATCGGCGCGAAACGCCTGGTTCTGCTCCAGCCACTGGCGTTTGAGAGCGCCGGATGGCGCCGCGGCGGGTGGCGAATCGCTTTCGTCGACGGCCGGTTCGCTCTCGTCGCCCCGCAGAAGAGTCTGCCACTGGCGGCCCAGTTCATTGGCGTGATTTACGTCAATCGTGAAAATCGCCTGAAGCTTCCAGTATTCCTCGGGAATAAAAGCGCTGATCTCGCGCTCGCGATCCACGATCAATTTCACCGCGACGCTCTGGACGCGGCCGGCGGAAAGACCGCGTGCAACTTTTTTCCAGAGCAGGGGGGAAATTTTATAGCCGACCAGGCGGTCCAGAATGCGCCGCGCCTGCTGCGCGTTGACTTTGTCGAGGTTAATACGCTGCGGATTCTCAAAGGCTCGAAGAATGGCTCCCTTGGTTATTTCGTTGAAGACCACGCGCTTGACCATCGTCTCATCCAACGCCAGCGCCTGGATCAGATGCCAGGCGATCGCCTCGCCCTCGCGGTCCAAGTCGGTAGCGAGATATACTTCCCGCGATTTTTTTGCGTTCGCCTTGAGTTCCGTGATCACCCGTTTGCGGGAAGAAAGAACTTCGTATGTAGGCTTAAAATTTTTTTCCACGTCCACGCCGATGTCGCGTTCCGGCAAATCGCGAACGTGTCCCAGCGAGGCTTTGACAATGAAATTCGGCCCTAGATACTTATTGATGGTCTTGGCCTTGGCGGGCGATTCCACGATCACCAGCGCCGCCCCATTTTTTTCCGATGTTTTTATAGCCACAGTAGAGTCCTGTTAGTAAAACGTCCGGCCACGCGCCACCTGCCATGTAGTTATCTTATCGGTCCGGCAGATGAAAATTCGGCGATGCGGGGCTTAAAAGAAAAATATTTATTATCCGAATTCTGTTTATGATTGCGATCCTTCATTAACGCAAATGTGAAAAAATGTTGATTCCCAACCCGCCACCACTGCTTCCAACCCGCTTTTCCAACCAGGAGAAAAATGGGGTGTTATGAGCAAAATTTTCTAAATGCGAAATAATTCGTCTCGCAAAACGGACTAAGGATAACATCCTTGACTCGAATTGAACAATCTCCTGCTCCAATCTCCTGTTCAGCCGGCCTATTTTTTTTCGCCAAAGGCTCTTTATCCGCGTATAGTCAAATAGGCGGACGTGCCGATGAGCATAAATAAGCCGCATGGATCCCGGGTGCGACGGGCGTGCGGCGACATGTCCGTGAATACACCGCCGATGCGATGCTCGCGGACTGATCCGAAAGGAGGCGGGGTATGACGACTATCAACGGTCCAGCGGTTCTTGACATCAACACCCAGTACGATTTGTTTAATCCTCATGGGGGGTATCCGCTCCGGCAAGCGGAGCAGACGCTCCCGGCGCTGCGAAAACTCTTCGCCTGGCTGGAGAATACCCGGATTCCCGTCGTGAGTACCCGGCTGCACGGCGTGGTGATGCCGGATCCGAAACATCATGCGCCGGTATGCCTGGCGGGCACACGCGGTTACGCCAAGCTCTCGTTCACCGTGTTTCCCGCTCATCTGGAATTGCCCATCGATTGCGGAACTGATTTACCCGTGGACATATTCACGGAATACCGCCAGTATATTTTTGATCTCCCGGCCCCCAATCCCTTCGATTCTCCCCGCCTCGACCGCCTGCTCTCGGAAACGGACGCCGGCCTCTGGATCACCGCCGGCGGCCCATTGGAGTCGTCGGTGCGTATGGCCGTCCTGGGGCTGATCCAGCGGCGGCAGAAAGTGGCCATCGTCAAAGATGGCCTTGGCCTGCGCGATCCTTATGAAGGCGATATGACTTGGCGGCAGCTTGCCAGTAAAAACATCGAGTGGCTTACCGTGGATGAAATAATCAACCGCTTCACACGCAAGCCGCGCCTTCCGGTTGCCGGGTTCGCTGGCTGGCGGTTTGGCCGTCGCGGACGCCACCCTGCTTCGCCGCTTAAGTATCGTTCTCCGGCGCGTTCCGGATCTTCCGGAGGCGGTCGCTACCGTATGCCGGAGTAACCGCCTCATGGGGGCGGCCTTCCAGGCTGCCATTTTCTTGATCTTCAGTCGGGGTGATACCCGACCCTGCGGCAGGACCTTCCGAAATATCTCATGAAAAATATCTCAACCTTGACTGCGGGCCATGCTATAATCAGATATGAATTTTGGAGGCTGTCTAATGCCCATTTATGAATTCCAGTGCCGGGATTGCGGCGCAAGCTTCGAGCATCTTTCTCCGGCCATGGCCACGCGCGATGATGCCGAGGCGTGTCCGAAGTGCCATTCGCGCCGGACCACCCGAAAGATTTCCGTGTTTGCGGTGGGCGCGGTGCAATCGCCATTGACCGGCGATGTCGAACCGGGTATGTGCGCCTGTGGAAAAGTAAAAGGCGCTTGTGGCGGTATGAATTGACTTTCCAATGGCTTGTGGGGTTGTCGGGACTCCCTGGATGCGATGAGTTATACGCCGACATAAGCGGTGAAAATAGGCGTGGTATTTTTTTCGGTCTGCCTGCTGTAGGCAAGGAGTGGCCGGGGAGCGCGGCTGTCCCCCGGCCGCCGTCGGCTCCGGGAAAAGCCGTCTTCTTATTAACGGCCTCGCCTTGAAAATCCGCATTGGATTGTCTCCTGTGGTTTGACGTGGCAATTTTTCTGAAGCATCCTGCCAGGCGGCGAAATGCGCCGCCGTCTTGGTGGCGACTTCCGAGAAATTGCCTTGCCGCACACGGATTGATCCCTTGGCCTTCCCGGTGGACGGCGGTATATTCCGTTTACAGGCGGGCGTTTAGCTCAGTTGGTTAGAGCGTACGGATCACACCCGTAAGGTCGTAGGTTCGAGTCCTACAACGCCCATTATTTCGATATGTACAGACGTGCAATGATCAGTAACGCCAAGTAAAACGGGGGCTTTCTCATCGTCCGCCATACCGGCTTGCCGGCCCTTACCGCTCCGTACTGCGCCGGATTATGCGCCGCCTGCTCGGATGCCGTAGAAGGCGATTTGCGGGCCTCGTAAGGCTTGGATGCCTCCCCGGTCGATCCGCGCCCCGCGATTGCGGCCACGGGCAAGCGTTCAATCGGAGCGGGGCTTGTGGCTTCCACGGTGTTCGTGCAAGGCATGATGGCCTTGGCGAAGTGGTTATCCGTAACTTGCAGGTAGTGATCTTTAGCCATGTTCACGGAATTGCCGATCCACGCGCAGACAACCTGTATCGGAAACTGTTCCGCCAGTTCGGTTTGCCGGGACGCTCGCATATTATGCAATAACTTCGGCCACGGCGTAAGGCCTGCCCGCAGGATGATCCGCTCCAGTTGGGTTCGCAGTTTACAGTTCGGGCTTCGATATTTCGTGATAACAAACTCCTGGCCCGGTTCCGCCCTCTCGAAACAATCCAGCAAGGGTTGCCGGATTTCCGGGAACAGCGGAATCACGCGGGAATCGCCCCCAAGGTGACGCTCGGTCTTGGGACTATGGACGGTCAGCCTTCCGTGTTCCCAGTCCACGTCGGCCCAGCGGAGCAGAACCATTTCGGACGGGATACGCAGGCCCCCAAAGCGGGACAGGCTCACCAGCAAGCGCCACTCGCAATCGGGAGCGCTTTCCAAGAGTTTCCCGGCCATTTCGCGCGTAACAAAGTATTGGCGTTCCCTGTTGATCTGGCCGCCGGCCTTGATCCCATCGAAAGGATTTTCGGCGATCAATTTCCAGCGGCGCGCCACAATGAACATGCTGCGGGCAGCGGAACCCCGGCGATTCACGGTTGCCGGAGAGAGTTCGGCGGCGATGGCCTGCCGCCATTGAACCGCGTCCGCCGGCCCGATGCTTCGCAACGCCCGGCTCTCACCAAAGTGTTGTTTGAGATTCCGGATGGTATGACCGTAAAAAGTCCGGGTGGACGCCTTCACGTTCAAGGACGCTTCGTATTCGGCAAGAAACTTCCCCAGGGTTGCGGCGCTGCGTGTCCGGGCTTCGGTCAGACCGGCGCGGGCAATTCGATCATGCAGGGTATCGTCCAGAGCGCCCAGCCAGCGGTTGGTATCGTCGTCGGGCACTGTGCCCCGCAAGCTGGCGCTGATCAGACTCTCAATCTTGTGCCTTAGAAAGTCCGCCTGCTTGCCGGAACATTTTCCCAGCCGGATGGCTATTCTGTTTCCGTCCCGATTAACGAATTGCAGGCGTCGCCCGCAGCCGTCGTTGCTGATACTGGCCATAGATCACTTTCCTTTCTTTGCCGTGGTCTTTTCCGCCTGGCGAAGCTCAAGGCCCAGGTATTCGGCCACCTTTGCCGCCAGGTCGAACCGCAGGCTCTTCCGGCCCGCCATAAACCCATACAGCGGCGAAGTATGCACGCCGGTATCCCGGAAAATCCGCCAGACGCTTAACCCGCTTTCCCGGATTGCCCGCCGCAGTTGTTCTTCTATTTTTGTCATAGCAGGAACCTCGTAGTGCCACTGTTACTAATTCCATTATTAGTATAGTGTACGTAGTACACCTTGTCAAGGTCAAGTGAATTTCGGAATTATTCTTTTGGCCCCGGCAAAGGCGAAGCTGGCGAAGCTTCGGCGTCGGGCACAATCCACCAGGCGGCTATGCGTTCTTCGATCTGAACGGTTTCCAAAGCAATCCCCTGGTGGTGATGCTGGCGCAGCCAGGTATCCACGTGCCCGAAGAGGAACCATCCGGCGGGGTAGCCATGCTCACGCACCAGAAACGCCCAGTTTCGTTCTTCCCGCGCGGCTTCGGCCCATACCTTGGCGCGGATACCGGCGTCCGGTTCCAGCTTTTCCAGTGCCTGCCGGGCGATGGAAACATAGGTTTTGACGCTTTCCGGGGGGTTTGAACCGCCTTTTTCGGGTGAAACAGGCCCCGGCGGACGGTATGGGGGGTTCTTTTCCGGGTTCAGGGGGATGTTGTCGTTAAACAAGTCGTCCAGATTCATTTTTAATTCTTCTGTGCATTTCCACTTTCGGCAATTCGGCAAGCACGAAACCCGCATGAACATTGAAGAATAGGCGAAAGTAGGCGTTTTTATCGTCTACTTTCGGCAATTCGCCTATTCGGCTCCAGCGCGCTCGGGCGAATCCAATTCGGGCAATATTGCATTTCCGCCAGCTTCGTCCGCGCCGATCACCGTTCGCCAGACCGCTGGTTTTTGTCCGTGCGCGGGTTCGCCCATCTCGAGCAGCACGGCGTCCGCCAGCTCGCGCAGACATCCCCGAATGGCTTGCGCGCTGGCCGGGTCGCCCTTGGACGCGTCGGTGGTCGAAAATATGTCCTTCCCGGCCACGCGCGGTAGCAGTCGCCCGTGGAATCGCCGCGCAGCGGGAGAGAGCGCGCCGCCTAGTCCTACAACGCCAGATAGGTTATAATTGGCGTTAAAATATAGACTTACAAGCGGGAAGCATGCCGCTTACATTTTGGATTCTTGTACACCAGGCCAAACCCTTGCAAGCCGCGTCCCCTTGC
>JAJYDU010000116.1 GCA_021790475.1 Planctomycetota bacterium
ACACGCAACAAAATGGAGTGCAATGGCACATGCAGGTAGAAGACGCCCGCATAAAGTTGACCAGCGTCTACCCTAAAATTATGATGTGACAAAGCACTACAGCTTGTTTCATGGCCGATCTGGTCACACAGGATTACGTCCAAAATGTCGTACCGGCGGCGGGCGGCGCCAATCCCGGCGCGCCGGGACTGGCGAGTCTGATTTCCGCCGTCAGCGGCGCGGTGGAGCGTTACTGCCGGCGGAATTTTGTTCCCAATCGTTACCGGGAATATTATGACGCCGCCGATCAGCCGTTTCTGATGCTCCGCCGCACGCCGGTCCTTGCCTTGAACGCCCTGACGCTTTTTCCCACCGGATCCAATCCCATCTCCTGCACGCCGGATCAGTTCGATCTGCGGCCGGGCATCGGGCGAATCAGCTTCCAGCCGCGGTTTACCGGCAACTTCCGGGGTCTCTATGGTCCGACGGGATGGTTTCCCAACGCGGGTTTAAACGCCGTCCTGGTGGATTACAACGCCGGTTTCGGTTTTCTGACCACCGGCACAAACGCCATCGCCGCGGGCGCCAGCTCCGTCACACCGGCCGCCATGAGCGGATTTTTCAACGGCCAGCCCTGGGCGATCACGGCGGGAACCGGCCTGATCGTCGATCCCGGTCAGGTTAACCAGGAAACACCGATGGTGGCGGCGAGCAATGGAGCGAGTTTCACGGCCACCTTCGCCGCTGCCCATGCCGCCGGCTGTCAGATCACCGGCGCCCTGATCCCGCCGGATATCCAGTTGGCCGTGGCCCTGGCCATCGGAAATCTGCTCAATCAGCCGGATTTGAGCAAACAGCGTGAATCGCAGGGAAAAACCGTCGGCTACGAATATGTAATCCGCGCCGGCGAGTTGATCTTTACACCGGAAATCAAGGCGATTCTGGATAGCTATCGGGACGTGATCGTATGAGCCTGCCGTTGTTATGCCGCCGGCAAATCAGCCTCCAGCGGGCCATTGCCGGCGCCGGTCCGAATGGCGAAGTGATCCGCCAATGGCAAACTATCGCCATGAATGTTCCGGCGGCTATTTTGACTTACCGCGCCCGGCGCCTGGACGAACTGGATCGCCGCGGCCTGGCGGTTACGCACGTACTGCTGTTGAGCAAGCCAATCGGGGCGCAGTTCGGCGATCGTGTGTTCGATGGAAATGCTTATTACCACGTGCAGTTCATGAGCAACTTGGGCGACCGCGACCAGAGCTGGGCGATTTACGCCGCAATGCTCGCGCCGCAGGATCCCGTGGTGAACAGTTAAGCGGGGGTGGCCACATGCAGGCGCTGCTTGAAGCCTTGCTGACCCGCGTCGGTTCCGATGCCGCCTTGGCGCAAATCGCCGGAACCGCGCCGTCAATATATCTGGGCGAAGCGCCGGAAAACGCCCGGATGCCTTTTATCACGTTGCGTTTCGCCGCGGGCGCGGGGAAAAGCGAACATGATTTTGCCGGTGATCGCATCACCCATGCCGTGGTCGATATCTCCGTCATTGCCGAAAGTCTCGCGACGGCGCTGGCGCTGGCGGACCGGTTGACGGTTCTCCTGGATGCGGCGGGTTTTGCGCTGTCCGCCGGGACGCTTCTGGATTGCCGGCAGATATCGGCGCCGCGACCCGTTCTGGCGGGCTTCGACTCCGCCAACAACGAGGTTTACCGTGTCGATGTCCGGTTGATATGCAGCGTGTTCAACGCCGCAGGAGTGTAGTCCGGCTGTCCGCAGCCGGGTAATTGTCCGCCGGCGCCGGTAACCTTGTGTGGAAGTCCCCTTCACACGCGGTACGAGGGAGTGAAAATCGAAAGGGGAACCGCGGCTCCGCCCACCGCCGCGACCTCGCCGGCGAAAAAAATTCCGGAGAATATTTCCATGGCCCATACCGCACCATTATCCGGACTCACGGCGGCGATTACGCTCCCGCCGGGAGTCGCCGCCAATATTTATGACGCCCAGCTGGAGGAGGATTTTCGCGAGCAAGATTCGGAATCATTTGATGACGCCGGTTACGGCGCCGGCGTGCTCACCGGGCTGCGCTTGCGGGGGTCCGTCATCGGCTGGCTGACCGGCGACGATCCCGGCCTGGCCGTCATGCACGCCGCCGTGCCGATCGTTTTCACCGCCGCCGCCGGTTGCCTCATCAGCGGCAACTTCAACATCACCCGGTTTCACGTGCGCTTGCGGGTGGGACGGGTCAGCGTGTTCACCGCCGCGGTGGCGTCGGTCGGAGCATACACGAAAACATGGTTGAATTCGTAAACGGAGCAACAGCTTGAAAATCCGTCAGTCCCGGCATGATGGCTATCCTGATTCCGATGGCTATCGGGATCGGTCGGGATATGCCCCGGTCCCGGACCATCCGCATTCACCCGAAGAATCGGCAGCGCAGGCGGAGGCATTCGCCGGGCACATTGATGACTCGCTGCGCCGGCAAGGCGAACATTTTACCACCGGCGATCGCCGGGAACTGGCGCGGCAGATTATGGATCTGTTGCAGCGGCGGAGCCGGGAAACGCATGCGTCGGAAAGTCGCCGGGCGGGCGAACTCCCCGCCGCCGCCGCCGTTGACCCGTGGACCGTGGCGGGCGGGGGCACGGCGGACCGGCCAGGCGCCACGCCGGCGGAGCAAAAACAACACGACCGCCTGCTGCGGCAATTGCTGCGCGCGGCGGAAAAAATCCTCGCCCACCTCGCCTCCGGAGCGGGCGGCAAGAACCCCTTCGATTTTTCGCCCTGACGGGCGACCGGCGTATCCATTGCCTGGTTCGCCCGCCGAATCGTATGATGCCGGTTATGAAAACAATCCGGCGGTTCACGGCCGTCGTACCCTGGCTTTTCCCGGCTTTTCTCGCGGCCATCCTTATCCTGCCGGGCGGATGCGCGGTAAAGCGCAGACGGTTGATCGTGTCGCTGAACCGTCCTTTGCCGCCGGCCGCCGCCACGGGACCGGCGTCCGCGCGCCCCGCCCCCCGGCCGTTTCAATCACCGACGGAAATCCAGGTGCTGCGGCTGACCATGCCGCTGGGAACTTTCAGCGCCAATCAGAGGGTCTGGAGTTTGCTTGCGCATAATGTCGCGCCCGGCAAAACCACCGCCTTGTTGAGCGCCAACGGATTTCGCGCCGGTACGGGGACATTTCCCGTCTGGAAAAAGATCGTCAAACTCATCAACAAGCCCGGTTCGACCAACCAGCGCATTTATTGCCAGGTGAACGGTGTGCGATCCGTCGCACTGGTCGTCCGGCCCAACGTGCGGCGGGAAATCCTGGTGTATCACACGCTTCCCGGCGGTTTGGTGGTTCGCACCTATCGCAACTGCGATGATGTGATTCTTCTGGCGGCGCACGTGAACCAACAAATACCCGCCACGATTGTGCAGATAGAACCGGCGGTCAATCTTGGTACGGTCACTTTTCGGCGGGGACCTTTGGCGCTGGGAATTGTACAGGGCGCCCGGCCGCGGCAGCGCGTCTTCACCCGTTTGCGGATTTCCGTGGCCATCCCTCCCCGGCGGTTTCTGGTCATCGCGCCGGCCAATCCCCGCGGTCGGCCGCTGTCCGTCGGTTCGGTGTTTCTTTCGCGGCCGCAGCGCGTGCCGTCGCGCGAAACCGTGCTGGTCTTCGTGCCGATGAACGTGCGCTAGGGGCCGGTGCGTTTCGGGTTCACCAGCGAAGCCGAAATGGCCGCCGCCAGAACCGCGATGATGAAAGCCAGCGACCAGCCGGTACCGATGTGGGGATGACCGCGATATCCGACCATGCGGGCCAGTGGGACCAGCAACATTTTCAAAGCGATAAAAAGCAGAATAACCGCCAGGCCGGTTTGCAGGTAGCGCAGCCGGTCCACCAGTGGCGCCAGGATAAAAAAAAACGCCTGCAAGGCCAGCACGGCGAAAAGGTTGCTGCTGACCACGATCAATGGATCGCGCGTGATGCCGAAAATAGCCGGTATGGAATCCAGCGCAAAAACCAGATCCATGACCGCGATCAACCCCATCACGATCAACAGCGGCGTGGCATAACGGCGGCCGGCCCGGCGGACGATCAGCCGCCGCCCTTCATAAGAGTCCTGCACGGGTAGGCGGCGGGAAAGCAGGCGAACCAACCACCGGCCGAGGCGTTCTTCTGCGTCGGTTTCAAAGAACATGGCGACGCCCGCCGCCAGTAGAAACAAGCCCATGGCGTAGAGCAGCGCGTGAATTTTCAGCAACAGCGCCAGGCCCGTGAGAATCAACGCCGTGCGCAGAATCATCGACCCCAGAATCGCCCAGAACAGGGCGAACCCCTGACTGGCGACAGGCACGCTGAAACTACGCATCAACATCACAAACAGCATGATGTTGTCGGCGCTGAGACTCAGTTCCAGCAGATAACCGGCGGTGTATTCCAGCATGGGCCGGCGGGCGTGCGGGCCCAGCGCGGAAATTTTTCCGCCAACCAGGCCGAACCAATGACCCGCGTAGGCTAAATGCAGCCACACGCCAAAACCCAGGGCGATGCCCACCGGGATGGCGCCAAGCAAAACCGCGTGTATCGCCGATGCCGCCAGGCGCCGCCGCGCCAGGCGGTCCGCCAGCAGCACGGCGGCCATGGCCGCCGAAAAAATCAGCCAGGGAGCAAGTCTCATAACAAAAGTACACCTGGCTATATCTTAGAGACTATCCGGATAGGCTCTTGATCCCGGTTACACGGAACATCGCCCCGCGCCTACGCTCTAATCCCGGCGCTGCGCCCGGGCATGCCGGGTTTCCCCCGCCGGGCCCTACGGTTAAGCTTTCCATCACCGGCGGCCACGATCGGGTCAGGCGGCGGATAAAAGCCAGATAACGGCGCTGCATCCGGCTGATATGCTCGGAAAAAAAGACCCGCAGCAGAATAATGCCGGCGAGGCTGTTCCAGCGTACGCTTTCATCGGCGATTTGCCGCGGCGTCAGTCCCGTATGATCCAGAAAAGCCGTCAGCTTGCCCCGCCGGGCCGCCTCCAACAGGCCCAGCAGATCGCCGCGGTAGCGGCTGTGTTCCAGATACAGCATCAGCGACCAGACCTCGGCATAGTATGTCTGTATATCAGTCGATGATTGAACAATTACGTCGCCGGCCTGGGTAACAACCAGTTCCTTCAACGGCAGCAGGCGGCGGTTCGCCATGGCGAACCGCAACGCCAGCCACCGCGGCTGGTTGCGCCAGGGTGTAAATCGGGGCCGTCCGTCGCGCCATTGCATCGCCTCGTTTTGCGTGGCCAGGCCTTCGTCGAGCCAGGCCGGCAGATGGTTTTTCAGCGCTGTAAAGCTCAACTGATGCCACGCCTCGTGTGCAAGAACGCTAAGCGCCTCCGGCACAGTGGTGCGCCAGAGGACGAATACGCCGGTGCGCTCATATCCGCCGGCGCGGATGCGCAGGTATAGAGAGGCCATGCCGCCGGTGGTTTTCCGGGTAAATCGCGCCCATTGCCGGCGATTACGAAACACGTAACCAACCAGAGGTCGCGGTGGACGGGCATCCGGCACAAGCCTCAGAAAGCGGGCGTACGCGGCATCCAGCACGCGGATGATCAGCCGGCGTTGGAGAGGGTTTTGGATGGTGGTGTAAACATGGTAATAATCATTCTGAATGATTGCTCCGTCCCGCGGCCCGTGCGGCCAGGCGCGAACCAGCAAGGGAGCCGCGGCCAGTTGGCGGCGCTGAGTGGCGTTAAGCCCCGTCGGCCAAAGCGGCGGCGCGGCTGGCATGGCGCATCCTGCCAGGGTAACGAGGACCACAGCGGCCGCCCACGGCAATGGATTTGATCGCGAAGAGTATGAATATTTCATGGCTGGCTATTGTAGGCATGCCGGGCGTTTATGAAAATCCGAATAAACCTGTCCGTCGACCGGTAAAAGTCAAAGCGGGTGGAAGAACCAGCGCGGGAACCATCAACCCGCATCGGGGCCGTAAGAAGCATCGCCGTTAAAGCCGCTTCAATCCCATCGCCCTTCACCATTATGTGGGGGGCGGCGATTTATCTTGTCCCCCTTGCTCCGCCCTGGCGTAGAGCTTCCGCATCTGACCACAGATGCGCACAAAGTCGATCCGGTCCCGCTCCGAAAGTCCGGCGAGAATTTCCCGCGATCGGCGCAACCGGGCGTCGCGGAATTGCTCGTAGGCATTGCGGCCCGCGGCGGTCAGATGCACATCGATTTTTCGTTTATCCCGCTGGTTAAGTTCGCAACGAATCAGCGGGCCGGCGAAGTCGTTTTCCAGCGACCGGATGACGCGCGACATTTGCGCCGGCGCCACGTGAATCGCCCGTATCACATCGCCGACCGTCTGGGGCTTATCGCACGAGATCAACAAGTCCAGTGTAAGGAACTGCGATTCGGAAAGTTCCTCTTCGTCCCGCTGGCGCGCGGCCAGGCGCTGGCGCCACGCCATTTTAGCCAGCGCGAACATGGACTCGGCCATTTTTTGTAAGGATTCTTCTTGGGACGCCGTCATAATCACTTCACCAAAAAAATTGCGTTGCGGCGTATATTGCCAAATGTAAAATATATCCGCCCGTTGTGAATTGCAACCCTTGGCTTCCCAGCCAGTTGCTCTGCGCGTATTTACGTCCCGGCAATATTGGCGCCGCCCATCATGCCTGGGCGGTCTTGCGCCTGCTGGTCCAACGATTCCGGCAGGTCTGGCCGAAGGTATGAATCATCTTTCGTGGAGACAGCGGTTTTTGCCGGTGGCGGATGCTGCGATGGTGTGACCGGCATTATACGGAGTACATCATCGGCCTGGCCTGTAGGGGAGCGGTCTGCGCCTTATACAAAAAAACGGAAAAAGCTTCGCCGCCCGAACCGATCCGAGAACATCGGGCTGCCTTTTGTTAAAACTGATGAAATATTCGGGTTAGCCATGATAATGATTGGGAGCTATCGGCGTTGTTTGAATGTGCCAGTAAGACACGTTGAGTCTCATAATCTCACATTTCGACATCCCACGCCGCCAGGGGGCAATGAGCAACGTCAATCCAACGACCTCCAACTTGCTGTTCGGTTTATTGATGGATAATATGGCAGTCATTTAGTATAATGTGATTGCAATATTATCCGATACCGGTAGAGCCATCATGATTACCCTAACCCGAAAGGCACGTCAGGCATTCCAAACCAACGGGGGGATTTTGCGCACCACCGAAGCGCTGTCCGCCGGCATCCACCCGCGCACCCTCTACGCTCTGCGCGATACTGGGCAGATTGAGACCCTGGCCCGCGGGGTGTACCGTCTGGCCGACCTGCCGCCTCTGGCCAATCCCGACCTGGCCACGGTTGCCAAGCGCATCCCCCGCGGCGTGCTCTGTCTGATCTCCGCGCTGGCGTATCACGGACTTACTACGCAGGTCCCGCATGCGGTCCACCTGGCCATCCCGCGGACCGCGCGGCGCCCCCGGCTCCAGTATCCCCCGCTACGCGTATATCACTTCTCCGGGGAGGCAATAGGAGCGGGGATTGACATTCACACCATCGACGGCGTGGCGGTGCGTATCTACAACCCCGAGAAAACGCTGGCCGATTGCTTCAAATACCGTGGCAAGATCGGCATGGACGTGGTTCTGGAAGCAATCCGGGCCTATCGTCGCAAACAGCCGCGCCTCCAGCGGGTCCTTAAGTACTCGAAGATCTGTCGCGTCGAACGGCTGATACGCCCATACTTGGAGGCCCTGGCATGACCAATCGCACCACGACCAAGGTTTCCGCCTCGGTGCACCAGCGCCTACTGAACATGGCCAGGGCGAGCGACCGTCCATTCAATGAACTGCTGGTCTATTATGGAATTGAACGCTTTCTATATCGACTGTCTATCTCCCGATACGCCGAGTGCTTGATCCTGAAGGGGGCGCTGACGCTATTGGTATGGCAAACACCCGTGACACGTCCCACACGCGATATCGACCCGCTCGATCACCGTCAACTATGACAATATTTATTGGTTTTCAGTCCAGCCGGATACCAGATTCGGACGTTTCATGAAGCCGACAACGGGGAAACAGGCCGCGGCTCATTGGCATGGCTTTTGGAAGGCAGAAGATAGGCCAAGTATGCGCTACGAATTGCTTGGGGTTGACCTAAGGCGGCGGTAAAAAATAAAAGTATCAACTTTCTGGCAAACATGGTATGATAACTATGCATGAGACCTGCTGCGGTTCTAACACGGAAGTTCAGACGCATTTGGCCGCT
>JAJYDU010000117.1 GCA_021790475.1 Planctomycetota bacterium
GCCCCGATTTTTTCGCCGGTGGCGAAAAAATAGAGCAGGTGAATTTAGAGCAGGAGATCAGGTGAGCAAATAAGGTTGGCTTAAAAGAGTTGCTGCCGCCAAGAGATGCAACCCCACCGGCGGTCTCCTGCTCCAGTGTTCATCTGTTCAAGCGAACAGGCGCGAAACTTCCTCTTTGGGATTCATGTTTGAAAATCTACATGTCTATCAGAATGCCATCACCCTCGCGGATAGCCTGAAACCCGGCTGCCGCCCGCAGTCTGGTGTTCTATTGTTCTCTCGTGGCGGCAGGAGCGCAGACTGATTCCACATAAAGCGACTCCGGCCCAAAATCCTGCTCGTGCGGCCAGGCGATACTGCCGAATGCCAGGCGAACTGAACGGAAATAGGCCGCGTCCTTCAACTCGCTGAAAATGCCCTTATTCAGATACGGCCGGACATCGAAGCGGCGGGTCTCGCCGGTACTAAACGAGAGTTCCAGTTGGTAATTATCCAAGGGGCGCACGGCGGTTACAGTGATTATCACGTCGTCTCCTACTTCAGTGGCTCAATGCGGAAAGGCCGCTCTCCGTTGACGGCGAGCTGCCAGTTGGCAATCAATTCTTCCTTTCGAAATAACGGGCATTGCACGCTCCAATTGACCAACTTATTTTACAGCAACCGTAATGTTAACGATACGATGCGCTCAATTTGCCCGGGAAGTGACTTGACAACGTCGGCAAAAAGTTCTCTTGTTGTCCTGCGCCCCGATTTTTTCGCCGGTGGGCGAAAAAATAGAGCAGACGCGCTTGAGTCTTCGGGATAAATCGCCAGCGCGATGGGAAATTCCCCTAGTAGGTTATAAGGGTATTTCCTAATGGTGGTATGGGGGAAATTCCGCATAGTATTTTCCGGTATTTTTCGCTTTTTCCCGATTTTTTGCGGCTGTAGTTTTATGTTCTACAAGTGGATGGTGTATATACCGCTTCGTGAAACGTTTCACGAGCCGCCGCCACGCAAAAATTCCGGTGCTTTTTTCGCCCGGGAAACTTTAACAGGAGGAACAGATGATCCCCATGCGATTCAAGGTTTGTCTGACCGCAGCAACTCTTGCCGCCGCGATGACCGCGTCGCTGGTTGCCGGCTATAACATCACCCGTGGCGGGCATGCGCGGTGTTTCGATCACTGGAAAGCCCCGCGGTCGGCCCGAACCATGGTCAACCCCATACCAGCCACGGCGGCCTCCATCCATAGCGGGCAAGTGGTCTACACGCAAAACTGCGAAGCCTGCCATGGGCACAATGGCAAAGGGGATGGTCCGACCGGCGCGTTTCTTTCGCCGCATCCTGCCAACTTCACCCGGCCGCAGTTTTGGAAACAGTCTGACGGGGATATTTTCTGGAAAATCACGCATGGCCACAGTCCGATGCCGAGCTTTCAAGGCAGCCTGAGCAGGCATCAGCGGTGGGATGTGATCAATTACCTACACAAGGAGTTTGACCCGGCCGGCGGCGGCAAGTAGCATCCGCCGTCGTTGGTTTTTTTTAGGAAAGGAACACATAATCATGAAACACAAACAAAGGATGGCAATGTGTATCGGGCTGGCGCTGGCCATGTTGCCGGCGGCCGGCCTCCAGGCCGCACCGGCCAGAGCCGACTACAAAAAACTGGAGAAGAAGTACGAGGCTCTCCAGGCCCAGATGGCGACCATGGCCAGGCAGATGACGGCCATGCAGAAACAGATGACCGAGGTCAAAAAAGAGGCCGTGGCCAAGGCGACCATGAGCGAAAAGGCCACCAAGGCGGAGTTCCGGCGCCTTTATAAAAAGGTTATGGCCGCCTCCCAGAGAATCTCCGAACTGGAACCTGGCAACATTCAGGTGTTGATCGACGGCGATGTGAACTTCCAGTTTATTCACAAAAGCGGCAGCGCGTCAACGTTCTATGCCGACGCCAGCCCGTTGATTCAAGTTCGCGTCGATAAACACATTTTCATCAACGCCGGCTTTGATTTCTATACCCAGAGCGGGGCGGCTGGCGGCGCCCAGGCCGATATGGGCGCGGCCAACATCAACTACGAACTTAACAACTACATGACTATCGGCGGCGGCCTGGTCTCCAGTCCCATCGGTGGAATCGTCGGCATTTACAACCCGGCGCCATGGAACCGCTGGCTGGTTGACGGCTCCCTGGAAGACAACCTGCTGCCACCCAATGAGCTTGGCGTATGGACCCGCGGCGGCGTGCCCGCACCAAACAATCTCGGTTATTTCACCTACTTTCTGTTTGTGAGCAACGGGCCGGCGCTGGCATCCACCGCGGGTAGTCCGTACAACACGCTTACTTACGGAAACTGGAATCCAGCCGCCCAAAACGGCAAGACGGTCGGCGGCAGAGTCAGCTACCTGCCCATTCCCAATGTTGAGGTTGGTTACTCGTTTGAATATGCCCGGCCCAGCGCCGATGGCGCCATACGAACCAGTAATTCCATGGTGCAGGCGGTTGACTTCAACACATACTATGTGAACAAGAAAATTGACGGTCTGGTCCGATTCCGGGGCGGCTGGGCCTGGGACCAGGTTGGCCAGGGCGTCATACCTGGAACCACCACTTTCGCTTTTGGCAATATGTCCGACGGCGGCCAGATTGAAGCGGCGTACCAGCCCAGCATGTGCGGCATAAAATATCTTGATCGCATGATGGCCGCGCTCCGCTATGATTACATTGACGGCCCGGCGACGTCAGGATTTCCCACACCCGGACATGAGCAGCGCTGGAGCGTGGGTCTTGATTACTGGTTGCATTCGAATGCCGTGCTCAAGTTCGAGTACGAATTCGATAACCTTTCCAACGCGCAACATGGCAACGATGCGATGTTCGTTCAATTCGCGGTGGGTATCTGATTGATTGAAGGAGTTTATCATGAACGCTTCCCAACACAGAGGTATTCGTAAAGTTATCATCGCCGGCGCCGCGGCGCTGGGCATAGTGTTTATGGCGGGTTGCGCCGGCACTCCAACGACCAAGTCGGCCGCCGTCGCCAGGAAACCGGCGGGAGTTTGGCCGCTGGCGATCCATGACCCCGCCGCCCACGAAAGCGGCGCCCAGATCTGGTCGGAAAACTGCATGCGATGCCACCAGTTGCGTTCACCGGCGCAATACACGCCGGCGCAATGGGGCATTATTGTTCAATACATGCGACTCAAAGCCGGGCTGACCGGGGAACAGGCGAAGAAAGTATTGGCGTTTTTGAAGAGCGCCAGTGCTCATCAGGATTAGAGCCTGTCCGGGACAGGCTCTTAACCCTCTCCTGCAAGATTTGGTAGTTCGTATTGCATCTTGCCCTCCCATGGCCGGTTATGGGTTACAGATTCCCAGGCCGGCCATGTTTATATGCCGCGCACCTCCGGGAGTGAAACTATCCCGCCAACGATAGTGATAGGCATTGCTGGGCAATCGGGGCCAATGTCGGGGAAATTGACAGGAGATTCGCTTGTTCAATATTTATGGTCGGTGGTTGGTTGTGATGACGGTGTTAACGAGCCTTTCGTCCGTAGCTTCAGCGGGGGTTATGAATAGTTGGAAGATGGCCAAAGCACCTCTGCTGACGCGATGGGATAAAGAGGTTTCCCCGACGCACGCGCTGGTGCATTACCCCCGCCCTCAGATGCGCCGTGCGGTTTGGAAAAATCTTAATGGGCTTTGGAATTATGCGATCACGCCGGCGCGGCGGAATCACTTTCCCGGCCGGGCGGACGGCGAAATTCTCGTCCCCTATCCGGTGCAGTCGGCGCTTTCAGGAGTGATGAAGTATGTCGGGCCCCACCATGCCGTCTGGTATCGGCGAACATTCAGCGTACCGAAGAATTGGCGGCATGTGCTGCTGCATTTCGGCGCAGTTAATTGGAAATCGTCGATTTACGTCAACGGACACAAACTTGGCGTGCACAGGGGCGGATATGACAGTTTCTCGTATAATATCACGCCTTTCTTAAAATCTTCCGGACGGCAGGAACTGACGCTCAAGGTTGTGAATCCCGTCAACACTGGTGTGCAGCCGCGAGGAAAGCAGACACTGCATCCGGGGGGCATCTTTTACACTGCATCGACCGGGATATGGCAGACGGTCTGGCTGGAGCCGGTATCCCGTAATCATATTACCCATCTGGTTATTGTTCCGCATGTCGGGCAAAAATCAGTGGCTGTCACTGTTGACGCTGCTGCTGGCACGGCTCGTGTGGTGGTACTTGACGGTATTACTCCGGTGGCCGGTGGTACCGGGCCGGTGAACAGGCCCGTTGCGATTCGCATACCGCATCCGAAGCTGTGGTGGCCGAGCCGGCCTTTTCTGTACAATCTCGACATTACGCTGACGTATCACCACCGTGAAACCGATTTTGTTAGAAGCTATTTTGGGATGCGCTCCATTTCCATCGGCAAGGTGGACGGATGCAACCGGATTTTGCTGAACGGCAAGTTCATTTTCGGACGTGGGGTGCTGGACCAGGGATTCTGGCCGGACGGCCTCTACACAGCGCCGACGGATCGGGCATTGCGCTACGATCTCGTAATGGAGAAAAAACTCGGATTCAACCTGGTGCGCAAGCATCAGATCATTGAGCCGGATCGTTGGTATTACTGGGCGGATCGTCTTGGACTTATGGTCTGGCAGGACATGCCGGCGTGTTTCTTCAAGGGGCGTTTAACCGTCGGACAAGCGGCCCAATTTAAGCAAGAATTGGGGCAGATGATCCATGACCGGGAAAATCATCCCTGCATCGTGGACTGGGTCATATTCAATGAAGGTTGGGGTGAGCACGATGTACGCCGCTTGGTTCGCTACGTCCATCGTCTGGACCCTTCCAGGCTGATTACCGATGCCAGTGGCTGGGTGGATAGAGGTGTTGGCAATATCAATGACACCCATCATTACACAACGCCATGGTGTAACATCCCGTCGGACGGCCGGGCGAGTGTTTCCGGTGAATTTGGAGGGCTGGGGCGTATCGTCAAAAGGCACATGTGGGTGACATCCCATTTGGCTCAATACCAGGGTTTTACCACTGAATCCGCGGAACTTACCCGTTTCCGCCATTTGTGGCGGGAAGCGTGGGCGCTGGAGAAAAACCCCGGCGTAATTACCAAAGTGCCGGGCGCGACAACACCGCCATGGTGGGCCAAAGGCAGAGGAGACTCTGCGGTTATCTATACGCAGATAACGGATGTTGAAGACGAAATTAACGGCCTGATGACTTATGATAGAGCCGTGGTGAAGATGCCTGTCAGGGAAATTGCGAAAGCCGTTCGCGGTACCGAAAGGAAATGATCTTCAGACTATGGGGAATCAAACAGATAATATTTGGAACCGGGAAGGTCGCCCGACGCTGGTTTCTGGAAACCGCGGTCGGTACGGGTATTTCGCCGGCGGCGCCGGGGACTTTGGCCGCCACGGGAATCACACACGCCGATGCGTTATCGGGGGCCGGACCCATCGCACGGGATGCGTCCTCCACTGAATGCCGCCTGCTGGCCGGAGTAATCAGAGTGTGCGCCATCCGTCCGTCCCGCCATGCCGGAGCATGAGAGGTCTTTGCCTTGAAATGTCCAGGCTAACTTTCCAAACAGATTCTTTATTGGCGGCCGGCGGCGGGGGAACTGTCTTTCCGGCGGAATATTCTGATGACCGGCGCATCGGCCAGCTCCGCCACTCCCAGCCAGCGACTGGCCAGTCCGTACACGATCGCCGCCGTGAGCACCACGGCGGGCAGGCGGACCAACGCCCCGAGCAGCCGATGAGACGGTCCGAGCATCGGAATTCCGCGTAACTGAGTATTTACGATCAGAGCGAACAGAGTCATCAAAGCTGTGGCCAGAAGCGATTTACCCACCAGCGGTCCCACGGTGCGTGGTTCGAGCGGTCCGAATCGTTTTCGCAGAAGCCACGCCAACACGCCTACCTGCACCACCGCGGAAATACTGGTGCTGGCAGCCAGGCCGCCCACCTGCATGAACCAGATCAAGAGCAGGTTCAGCGCAAGGTTTAGAAACACCATAGCCGCGGCTATTTTCATGGGCGTGCCGGCATCGCGGTGGGCGTAAAATACCCGCACCAGCAACATTTGAATTTCAAAGGCCCAAATACCCGCGCAGAACCACCGCGCGGCCCAGGTGGCCCGGTCCACGTCGTCGGCGCTGACGCGGCCTCCCATGTAAATGGCGGTGATGAGCGTATGGGCAATGAGAATCATGCCGGCGGTGGCGGGAATGCTCAAAAATAAACTTTTCCGCAGCGCGGCCTGGAGAATCTTTTTGACTTCGGCGGGCCGCCCGGCCGCCGCGGCGAGACGGGGAAACACCGCGGTTGCCGTGGCTACGCCGAAAATGCCGACGGGCAGCATGTAAATGCGCTGGGCCACCGAGAGCTTTCCCAGAGCGCCGGCGAGCAGTGGCGCGTGAATGTGCATGCCCAGAAGCCAAAAAACCGTCCGGCCGGCGTGACCATCCGGCGAGAACCACCACGCGATCTGCGAATCCATAAACACGTTAAGCTGAACCACGGAAAGGCCGATTGTCATCGGCAGCATGGCGCGCACAATTTCGCCGATGGCCGCTCGTATGGTTCCGCCTGTGTCCGGGGGGATGATTCGCCAGCCGCCGGAGAGTCGTACTCCAGCCCGTTTGACGGCGATGAACATCAAAAACAGTTGAACCATGCCGGCGATGAGCACCGCCACCGCCACCCAGATCACGCGCAGGCGCACGGGATAACGCCAGGTCCAGATAAGCACGGGAATTGCCGCCGCCAGGGCCATGGCGATATTGAGAATGATGGGCGCGGCGGCCTGGGCCGCAAAATGTTCGTGGGAGGCCGCGATCGCCCCCAGCAGGGCCACCAGGCACACGTAAACAGAGTAGGGAAGCATCAGGGCGATCATTCCGGCCGCAAGACGATTGGCCGGCGAAATCGCGTGCGATAACGCCAGCGGTGCGACTATCGCCTCCCCCACCAGCATGATGGCCACGAGTACAACGGTCAGCAGAACAACGATTGCGCGGGCCAACTGGTTGGCCGCCTCCTGGCCCTGCTGTTGGCGAAGACGGGTGTACACCGGAAGGAACACCGCCGTTAGCGCGCCTTCTCCGAAGATGCGACGGAAAAGATTGGGAAACTGAAATCCCATCCAGAAAGCGGACCAGGTTGTTCCCACGCCGAGAAAATAGCCGCACGCCTTGTCGCGCAGCAGTCCAAAAATCCGGGAAACAAAAGTCAACTTGGAGATCAGATTGGCGTAATGAATGAATCCGCCCGGGCGATCGGCCGCAGCCGCGTTGGGCGCAGGGTCCGCATTCGTTTTCGGTACGCTCATGCCGGAACATTCCCGTTCGTATTCCGTCCCGCCGCGTCGCCGGATTGCGCTGGTGCGGGTATTCCAAGCCGCCATTCTACCGGCCTGGAGAGGCCAGCTTACCAGAGGCTGACTTACGGTGTGACAATTTTTCAGGAATGGACTGAATTTATTTAGCAAAACCGCCGGCGGTGTGGCGCCGGCAATTGCAAGAGCGCGAGGATGTCCGCCTATGATCCAATACAGCCGCCACACGAGCTTTTCAGACGATGGATGCCCGGCTACGCATGCGTTTGTGGAGTCCCGGGCGCGGCCGGGATCAGCCTCGCATTGAATGCCGGCCATTATGAGGTGGCGGGGATGGTTCCGGTCTCCATTGAAATTGGTTACTCCCAGAAAAACAGCGACTGGTTGTCGAAATAGTTGCAACGCAGGCCGGACGGGCCTTCCCAGTGAACCGAGCCGTCGTTGTAGAGGATATTCGCCCCCCGCACGCCGGTTTGCCCTACATGGTTCGACAGCGGCACGATTCCCGGCGCGTTGATGTTATTGGGCTGGAACAGCCACGACAGCGGCGGCGGCTGCGCATTGCTCACCGTCACGTCGCTGCCCAATATGGACTCTGATATCCGGTTGCGGTTGTTGATGGTGGTGAACGGATGCGCTGGATACACCAGAGAAGTATACGTCGAAACGCCCGTCCAGGGGTTGGTTACGTTAAGAGGACTCGTGTCGGTGATCCCGTGTTTGCCCGTCGGATTCGAAAACGTGCCCTGGGAAAATCCGAACCA
>JAJYDU010000118.1 GCA_021790475.1 Planctomycetota bacterium
AGATGAATTATAATCCCGGCATCATTACCAACGGCACGAACAGCCCGGTATTGGCGTGGGAGGGTAGCAGCGGATTTATTGCCGCGGTTTTGGGCAACACTTCCGGAACTCCCAACGAGGTCGGCGGGGCGTATAACCCCGCCACTGACTTTACCGCGGGAACCTACGGTATTGACACCACCAGCCATGAAGTCTGGGCGGTGCTGGATCATTCCGGATCCAGTATTGGCAATAGCATGGACAATTTCGCCGTCATGCAACGGATACCCGGCGACGCCAATGGCGACGGGAGTGTGGACGGGGCTGACTTCCTGATCCTTCGTAACAATTTTGGCATGACATCCGGGGCGCAATGGGATCAGGGTGATTTCACCGATTCTGGAGCGGTGAACGGGGCTGATTTCCTGATTTTACGAAACAACTTCGGAAAGACGACTCTTACCACGGCGACGACATCTTCGGTTCCCGAACCGGCTACGCTGGCATTGCTGGCTTTGGGCGGATTGGGGTTACTGGCGCGGCGGCGAAGGAAAGTAAAAAGTACTACTACGAACCTTCGGACTTAAGTGCTGCAAATATGTAGGGTTATAATCGATCCGTGCGGCGGGACTTCCCGTGCTCGCCAATATTATCGGAGGCCGTGTCCAGTAATGGTTTTGTGAAGCAAGTGGCGGAATTTTTTATTGGCAAAGGTTCGTTGTAGTAAAAGTTGAGGGTACGTCCGCAGCAGCGCCGCGGGTTTGGAGAAATACAACGCGAGCGGGAGCAAAAGCGACCGGTTTTGACGCCGGTCGCTTATTTTTTTTCGCGCGCACTTGATAGGTGCGTTTAATCCCGGCGAAGCGGAATGGACGGCGACTTTGTCACGCCGCGTTGACCGCGGAATTTACGCGACGTAGCATCGTTCGCGTTTTGGTTGAGGCAACCATGGAAGATCATCCATCCTGGCGGGCGCTGGCCGGAAAGTTCATCGTATTGGATGGTCCGGACGGTTGCGGAAAAACCACGCAACTTGCTCTGCTGGAACAAAATTTTCGCGCCGGCGGCGTTGCGGTGTGTCGCGTGCGCGAACCGGGCGGCACGCCCATCGGCGAACAAATCCGCGGCCTGTTGCTTTCCTCGCGGGGAGAAGGCTTGCACATGCGAACCGAAATGCTGCTCTACATGGCCAGCCGGGCGCAACTCGTGCAGGAGCAAATCAAGCCGGCGCTGGCGAACGGTCAAACGGTTCTTGCCGATCGCTATACCAGCAGCACGCTGGCTTACCAGGGGACCGGCGGCGGACTGCCGTGGAACGACATTCTCGCCGTGGCGCGGGCGGCGACGGAAAATGTCCAGCCGGACTTGACCATCATCCTGGACTTGCCGGTGGACAAGGCGCTGGCGCGACTGGGCAACGGCGGCAAGAACAGCAAACGCAGGAACCAGCCGCAGAGCGGTCTTTTTCACGACCGTATCGAGCAGCGGACGAAGAGTTACCACGAAAACGTGCGGCGGGGTTTTCTATTGCAGGCCGAGCAATTCCCGGATCATTACCGCATCGTCCGGGCGCTTGGCGACCCGGGGGCCGTCGCCGAACACGTCGCCGAAACAATCGTGAATTTTTTTCACCTGGTCCCGTGATGCGGCTCCAGCCGCGGCCCTGATAACTTTCCAAACAGGCTCCAGGAAGTCCCGCCATGTTCATGCCGCTGCAAGTCATCCTGCTTGTGCTCATCGTCCTGCTTTATCCCATCACTTCCGGAGTAAGTATCATCCGGCTTTCTCCGGCAGCGGTATTGGCGATTGTTCTGCTGACCCAGGCCCTGCCGGTTTTTTTTGCATGGCGGCGGACGCGATTGGCCCGGAGGCCGGCGGGATCGCAAGGCGGTTCCAGGGAGTCCGATCCCGTCGCGCGGGCGCAATTCCCGTTGCGGCTCGCTCGCCTGCGCAATATGGTCATTATGATCCTCGCCGCCGATCTATGGCTGTTGGGCTTCGGCCGCCTGGTCTGGGTTGTCTGGCGATTGCACCGCTGGCCCCTTGTGGCGCAAGTAATCTGGCTCATACCGCCGACTCTGAGCTGGCTGGGGATATGGAGCGTCAGTTATCGAACACAGGCCCGGTTGCACGCGCAACGCGCGGCGGCGAATCCCCATATTCCATCGTATGGCTATCCCTCCCGTCCGGCCTACCTGTGGATGCAGATGCGACATAACATCCTGCCGGCGCTGTTGCTCTTGGGAATGCAATCATTGATCAGCCTGGTTCTTGGCGGATTCTGGGTCAGGCAGGCGGGTTATTGGGCTATTCCATTGGGACTGGCGATGGTCCTTTCCATGATCATCTTTTTGCCCTGGGCGCTGGTGCGAATCTGGGACACGCGACCGCTGGGACCGGGAACTCCGCGAAAAGATTTTGAGGATATCGCCGGACGATGGCGTATCCGTTTTTCCGACATCCGTGTCTGGAACACGCACCACCTGGTTCCCAATGCCGCGATCATAAGTCCGGTGCGATGGTTCCGTTACTTTCTTCTTACCGATCTGCTGCTGGAAAATTTCAATGCCTGCGAACTCCGGGCGGTTTTCGCCCATGAGGTCGGCCATGCCCGGCACCGGCATATCCTCTGGTATTTTGCGGCGATCATCGCCATCCAATTGTTTTGCGGCGATCTGGCCCGGAGTCTTACAATTCTCTGGCCACACCAGCGGAACCTCTGGACCGTTCTGGAGTACATGTTGCTGATGGTGTTTCTGGTCTGGGGTTTTTCCCGCATCAGTCGCCTGTGCGAACACCAGGCCGACTGGTTTGCCGCCCGCCAACTGGCGGAAGAACCACTGTCGTCCGGCGAATCCGGCGTTACCCCGCCCGCCGCGGTTCCTTTGGCATCCGTCGCGGGATATCTCGGATGGCGGGCGCCCCGGGAGGCCGCGGCGCCCGCCGCCGTCGAATTGTATAATTACTATGACTGCATGTCTGTATTTGAATATTCGCCGGCCGGTCGGGACAGTCCGCTGCTGGCTGGCGCGCGAACATTTTCCACCGCCCTGCTCCATCTGGCCGCGCTTGCCGACATTTCACCGGGCCGCGCCGGCTGGATGCACCCGAGCATCCATGCGCGTGTAACATTGCTCGGGCGTCTGGCTCAATCCCCCGAGGCGCAGCGCGACTTCCAGCGACGGATCCGGCGATTGCATTGGCTTATCATCATGGCGGTGCTGGTGGCGATTGGCCTGACGGCAGCGCTCTGAGCCGGCGGCGTGCTGCTGTGCCGATCCAATTCCCTGCTCACCTGTTCCATACTCTGGCTGCGCTGCCGCCGCGGGCCTGCCTGCCATCCTCCCATGGACGGGGCCGGCAGGCGGTGTCTGCCATAAGCCGGCCGGCTTGCCGGCCGTGGTCGTTGCCTTACAGGGCGGTCTTCCAGACCGCCAGTTTCCTGATTCACAGTCGGGTAAGATGCCCTCATCGGCCAATGGTGCAATTGTCCAGCGCGAGCGAAAATTTTTAACTGCGGGTCTTGACCCGTGCGCAATTTATCCCGGCGAGTCCTTTCGCCGGGGTACGGCGTGGCAATATTTCCGGGGAGCAGCCGAATTTCGCTAATGAGGGCTTAAACCGAACGCCGCCGCGCTGTCGCCAGGGAGTAAAAGCGGCTGGGGACAGGCGCTCCCAGGGCTGCCCGGAAATATTGCCACGCCCCGGGGTAATACCTGCACGCGCTCCTCCCCGGCCGGCGCAGTGCCGGCAAAACAAATTTAATTTTAAATTGCCAGAGTCTTCGCTTGACTGATAGTCCTGGCGGGTTATGGAAATCATTTATTCTCCAGGACAATCACTATTTTTTTAATCCCGGGAACGGTTGCAAAAAATGTATCCAAACCGGCCAGGCGAGTATACTTTATTTTTCACCGCACCCGGCGGCGATTCCAGGAAATTGGAGTGGCTATGACGGCCCGCATCATTGATGGAAAAGCCCTTGCCGCCCAAGTCAGACAACAAGTTGCGTCAGACGTGGCGCAGCTCCGCGGCGTCGGCAGACCCGTGCGACTGACTGCGGTTCTGGTCGGCAAGTCGCCGGCGGCCTGTGTTTACGCCCGAAATCAAGCTCTCGCCTGCCGGGAAGTGGGCGTTGAATACAGTTTGCGGGAATTGCCGGTTACCGTTACGCAGGACGAACTGGACCGCCTGCTGCGGGAATTGGCGGCGGACCGGTCGGTGACGGGCATTATGCTGCATCTGCCGCTGCCGGAGCACCTTCACACGCAACAGGCGCAGTATGCCATCGACGTGATCAAGGATGTGGAAGGGGTGAATCCCTCCAACATCGGCCACGTGGTTTACGGATATTCCATTATCGCTCCCTGTACCGCGCTGGCGGTGCTGGCTCTGGTGGAGTCGACGGCGGTATCGCTGCGGGGGGCGGAAGTAACCCTCGTGGGCGCCAGCCGCATCGCCGGCAAACCGACGGCGTTGTTGCTGACCGAACGCGGCGCCACGGTGACGCTCTGCCACATTCACACGCGCGATCTGGCTGCCCACACGCAACGAGCGGAAATTCTGATCGTGGCGGCGGGCAAAGCCGGCTTGATTGACCGGCGGCACGTGCGACCGGGTGCGGTGGTAATTGATGTCGGGATCAATCGCATCGACACAACGGACGCGAACGGAAAAACCGTGCGGAAAACCGTCGGCGATGTCGATTTTGATTCCGTCGTGCCGCTGGCTTCGTGGATCACCCCGGTCCCCGGCGGCGTGGGGCCGATGACTCTCGCTATGCTGCTGCGTAACACCGTTCGCGCCGCCCGGCTGGTCTACGGCCTGGAGCAACCCTTCGGAAAAATACCCGGGCCGGTTTCCGAGAGCCGCCGGGAGTTACGGATTCCATGAGCGATACAACGAAAAAACCGGCGATTCGATTTGAGAATCTTCACTTTCTTCGCCGCGGACGGACCATTCTTCAGGACATCAACTGGGAGCTTCCCGCCGCCGCCTGGGGCGCCATTCTCGGTCCGAATGGCAGCGGCAAATCGTCCCTGCTGCGGATTTCCTCCGGCTACCTCTGGCCCACGCGGGGGACGGTCCACATACTGGGATATCGGTTGGGCGAGCATCCCCTGGCGGACATCCGCCGAAGCATCGGCGTGGTGGAGGCGCTGAGTGTTTACCCTTTCGACGATGGCATCAGAGCCGTGGAAGCGGTATGCACCGGATTTTTCGGCAAGCTGACGCTCGCGTATGATCAACCCACGCCGGCGCAATGGGAGCGGGCGGCGCAATTGCTTTGCGTCATGCGCCTGGAATACCTGGCGGATCAACTCTTTGGCACGCTCTCCACCGGCGAGAAAATGCGCGTGCTGATCGCCCGCGCCCTGGTCCAAAATCCCGCCCTGCTGCTGCTGGACGAACCCACCACCGGCCTGGATCTGCCCACACGTGAAAATTTTCTGGCCACTCTGGAACAGCTCCGGCAAGCGGCCCATCCGCCGGCCCTGCTCATGATTACGCACCACCTGGAGGAAATTCCGCCGCCCACCCGCCACGTGCTCCTGTTGAGCCGGCGCGGCACGGTGATTGCCCGGGGTCATCCGCGCCGGACTCTCACCGCCAAGCTTCTTTCGGAGGCGTTTGAGTGGCCGATTCAAGTGGTGGAAAAAGAGGAACGCTTCTATGCGCATAGCAGCCCGCAAATATGGTCCCGATAGCCGTCAAAACCGGGCCGACTATAATATTATGCTGAAGGTTTGCCGGTAACCGGGAATCAGAATTTAGAATTCACAAAGGAATTTTATGGCGGATATTGAAAAAACAGTCATTGTGGGATCGGGTCCGGCGGGCTGGACCGCGGCCATCTACGCCGCCCGCGCCAATTTGAATCCCCTGGTTCTGGCCGGAGATGGCGTCAATCGCGACCGCATGCCCGGCGGCCAGTTGATGTTCACCACCGAGGTGGAGAATTATCCCGGTTTCGCCGAGGGAATCGATGGACAGAAAATGATGGATGTTCTTCAGAAGCAGGCCCGGCGCTTCGGCGCCCGCGTGCAAAATACCTATGTAACCCGCGTGGATTTCAAGACGCGGCCCCTTTCTCTCTGGCACGTCAACGACTTAAGCGGCGATGGCGAAGCTCTGGTGCGAACGCACAGCGTGATTGTCAGTACCGGCGCGCGGGCCAACTATCTGGGCCTGGCAAGCGAAAAACATTTTGAGAATAACGGCGTTTCGGCATGCGCGGTGTGCGACGGCGCGCTGCCGCGATTCCGGAATGTTCCCGTGGTGGTCGTCGGCGGGGGCGATTCGGCGGTGGAGGAAGCGACTTATCTGACCAAATTCGCCAGCCTCGTTTACCTGGTCCACCGCCGCGATACGCTGCGGGCGAGCAAAATTATGACGGACCGCGCCCTGGCCAATCAGAAGATCTCGCCCGTCTGGAACACCGTGGTCGAGGAAGTGCTCGGTACCGACGCCGACGGCGTCACCGGCGTGCGAACGAAGAATCTCAAGACCGGCCGGACCGGCGTACTGCCCTGCCGCGGCATGTTCGCCGCCATCGGTCATACTCCCAACACCGCTTTTCTGAAAGGACAAGTCGCCCTCGACGGGAAAAATTATGTCGCGCTCCAGGATCCGTTCCGCTCCACCACCAGTGTGCCCGGCGTATTTGCCGGCGGCGACTGTGCCGATCCGGTGTACCGCCAGGCGGTCACCGCCGCCGGCATGGGCTGCAAGGCGGCCCTGGACGCGGAGCGCTGGCTGGCCGAACAGGGCGTTCATTAGCAGCTTGCAGGACAGGAAGGAGCCTTCCATCCGTTTCGCCGTTCCGCCCAATCCCGACGTTCCTTTTGAAATCGTGCATGCGGACGATGATCTTCTTGTTGTCAACAAACCCGCCGGTGTGGTGACGCAGCCGGGTAAGGGCCATGCCGCCGATTCACTGCTCAATGGTCTCTTTGACCGTTATGGCAAGTTGCTCCAGAATCTGGGCGTCAAACGCGATTGGGGCCTGCTTCATCGGCTGGATAAACAGACCAGCGGATTGCTGCTGGTGGCGCTGCGCCCAAACGCTTACGATGCGCTCCGCGCGCAGTTCGAACAACGGCAAGTGTGCAAGGAATATCTGGCGCTGGTCCGCGGCCGGCCTTCGCCGCCGCAGGGCGTTGTCCAGGCCCGGCTCAAGGAAATTTCCACCGTCCATGTCAAAAAAGTGATTGTCTCGCGCAGTGGCCGGGATGCGATTTCTTCTTACCGCGTCCTGTCCGGAAATGCCCGCGCGTCGCTTGTGGCCGTGGCCATCAAAACCGGCCGTCTGCACCAGATACGCGCGCACATGATGTTCCTTGGAACGCCCGTGCTCGGTGACGATCTTTACGATGCCACGGACGCCCAACCCGGAAAAGTCGGGCGCCGGAGGTCCGCGCCCGGTAACAGGATTCCAACCTCGTCTGCCGGGCGGCGCGCGGCCATCGGGGTTCCCCGGCTTTGCCTGCACTGCTGGAAGCTGGGGTTCAAACATCCCGGCCTCGCGCAATGGCGGGAATTTCACCTGCCCCCGCCACCGGACATGATCGCCGTTGCGCAGCGGCTTGGCTGTACGATCGCCATCTGAATCCCGGGACGATCGCCAGTGGGGGCGGCCTGCCGGGGCGCCAGGACCGCCCGGGGAGGCTTCCGGCAAAAACGAGTGAGGTAGCGCACGCGAAGAAGGTGCGGAGCACGCGGAGTTTTTGGGATGACCGCACAGCAAGCACAATAGCTGGGCCGACAATCTTAAGCTTGCCCAGGAACGCGAGATAAAAGACCTGGATCACCAGATCAAGGAAGCCAGGCGCGCCGTAAGATCAGCGCTTTCATTGGAAGACAAGCGCGCCGACCAGAAACAGATCAAGGCTCTGGAATCGCTGCGCAACGCCAAGCGTAAGACGTTGTTTGAGGCGCAGGATGCCATTGATCAGCGGCGAGAGCAACTGATCGGGGCGATCAAGGCGAAGCCGGCCCGGAACACGAACGCCGCCGCGGTGGTCGGTGGATTTCAGACCTTCGCCCTTTTTCCGGGAATATCCCGCAGCGGGGTGGCGATTGTCGGCGGCATTCTGGCCGGCCTGAG
>JAJYDU010000119.1 GCA_021790475.1 Planctomycetota bacterium
TCCATCGTGACCTACGACGGCAATCTGGAAGAAGCCTGCTGCCCCATGGCCGTCACGCTGACCTTGGAAGACCCGATCGACATCAGTCGCGGCGACATGATTGTGCACCAGGACAATCCGCCGCATTTCGGCCAGGAGTTTTACGCCCGCGTGGTATGGATGAACGAAAAGCCATTAGATCCGACCGGCGGCTACCTGATTAAGCAGACCACGCGCACCACGCCGGCGGAAATCACTCTGCTCAACGGTATTGACATTCATACGCTGGCGGAAAAACCACTTGATACGCTCCGACTGAATGAAGTGGGGCGGTGCGCCATCGCGACGACGCAGCCGCTCGCTTTTGACTCCTATCGCCGCAACCGTGCCACGGGGGCGTTTATCATCATTGACCGGCAAACGAGCAACACGCTCGCCGTCGGCATGATTCTGGAACGCGAACAGGCCAGGGGGCCCGCCGACCATTGGCTCACCGCGCCACCGTCGGCCAACCGGCCGCAAACTCGCATTACCCCGGGTCGGAGGCGCGAGCGTTTGAACCAACAGCCGGTAACAATTTTGTTGACGGGTTTAACCGGCTCCGGCAAGGCGACCATCGCCTACGCCTTGGAAGAACGGCTCTTTGAAGAAGGGCGTATGGTGACGGTTCTGCACGGCCAGGAATTGCGCCGCGGCATCACCAACGACCTGGGGTTCGGGGCCGATGACCGTTCGGAAAACCTGCGGCGTGTGGCCGAAGTCGCCCGCATTCTCAACGATACCGGTCTGATCTGCATCTGCGCGCTGCTGGCGCCGCATGCGGCGGTGCGGGAAAAAGTACGGCGCCTGATCGGGCCGGAGCGCTTCCTGGAAATCTGGCTTTCCGCGCCGCTGGAAGTGTGCAGACAGCGCGATGCGCTGGGTCTTTATCACTTGGCGCAAACGGGTCAGATAAAAAATTTTCCGGGCGTGAGCGCCCAATACGAACCGCCGCTGCATGCGGACATGATTCTACCCACGCACGAACTGGATGTTAGCCGGAGCGTCGAGAAAATCGTCGAGTTGCTCGAACAGCGCGGATTCATCGGCGACCTGACGCCGCAGATATAACTTGGGATTCTTCGCTTGTCGGCCCCGCGGCGCTCCGCGCCCCGCCCGGATCATCCGCAGAGGCCGGCCATGGATTGATACATATCCCGGCTGATTTGGGACGATGGCATCCGCCATAAATCCTGATTGAACATTTCGAGGGAAAAGTACCCGTGGTATCCGAACCGTTCGATGCGACGCACGATCTCCCTCAGAGCAAGCGTACCTTTTCCGGAACCGGGCAGAACGCGATCGTCATTGCACTGGCTGTGCTCGCCGGGTTTAGGCGCCATGTCGTTAATATGTACGTGCTTGAACAGCGCCACACTGGATGAATTCACATCTTCCAGCTTGCTGCTGGTGCAATGATAGTGGGCGGTATCAAAGAGGATGCCGACGCGCGGATGAGCCGCGGCCTGGGCGACCAGCACCGCCGAACGCAGACTTTTTACAATCGGCGACCAGTTGAATTCCACCGCCAGCGATACCGAGGAAGGAAAACGTTCCGCGACCCGCGCCATGGTTTTTCCGATAGCCCGCAGCGCGTCCGGGTATTTATCCTTCGCCGGACCGTCCGTGCCGACGACCATCACTCCACCGCCCAGTTCCGCCAGCAGTCGCGCATTGGCCGTGAGCAACTTGTGGTTTTCCCGGCGCCGTGGGGCGTCGCTGAAGCATTCGATCGGGACTTCGAATCCACCGATGCACGTCAGGCGCAGCGCGGCCAGCAGTTGGCGCAGGTCCGAAACTTTGCGACCCTGCGCCAGCCATTGCCTGACGTGACCGAGTTGCAGCTCCACATGGCGGAAGCCCGCTGCCGCGTACGACTCGAGCCTCTGTTGCAGGGATTCTTCCGGCGCCGTGGAAACGGTGGCGATGGCGATTTGTGTTTTTTTCATGTTTAACTCATGCTCGCTTATACATGTCAAGCCATTCCTGGGCGATTCGTAAATCCTCCAGCGCTTCGGCGGCGCCTGCCAGCGGCGTACTTTCCCCCCGCACAGCCTGGAGAAAATTCATCGCCTGGCGCCGCATGGCGTGGATCCACGGCAACTGCGGTTCGACCCGCTGCGGTTCGGCGCCCCCGCCCGGATCGCTGTAAACAACCACCCGGCCGGGACGGTCCACGGCCAGGGGAGCGGGCAGGTCGATGCGAATCCACCCTTTCTCAAAACAAACCAGCGCGGTTTCCTGCCACGCCAGAGTGGTGCGATGCGAACCCATCTCCAGGACGCCCGTAACACCTGAGGCGCTGCGGCCGACCAGCAGCACGCCGGCCGGATCCGCCCAGGCGACCCGGTAAGGTTCTCCCAGCAGATGCCGCAGCAGATTAACCTGATGGATATAGTAGTTAACAAACTCCGTGAGCATCTTGAATCGCTCTTCGCTTATTCCCCGCGGCGCAGGATCGGACCGGCCGGCCGGTTGTGATTCGTCGCTGCGAAGCAGTGTCGTAAACCCGCCGGCGATCCAGTCCCCGGGCGGCATCGTGATGCGCACGTAGCGCATCGTTCCCATGGCGCCGCCGGTTTTCCACTCGTCAATCTTGCGCCGGGCCCACATCACGGCCGGATCGCTGCGCTTGTGGTAAGCCACGAACCATTTACCGCCGGTCTCCCTTTGCCGGGCGAGCAGTTGTTCTCCGGTCGCCAACGAGTTGGCCAGCGGTTTCTCCGTTAGTATCGGAAGTCCCGCGGCCAGAATATCCGGCAAAAGCGATCCGTGCTGCGTAAAGGGCTGGATGCACACGAGCGCATCGAGATGGGACCGTTCCTGTTGAATCATTTCCCTGTGATTGGCGTACACCTTCGGTATGCCGTATCGCCGGGCGACATTTTCGGCCAGGTTGGGGCGCAATTCCGCCAGCGCCAGCACCTGGCAGTCATCCAACGTCACATAGTTGCGCAGGTGAGCCACCTGCCCCATCGTTCCCGCTCCGACAAATCCCAACCGTAGGGGCGTCATCTACAAACTCCTTCGCTGCGCCAAGACATATACCGATTCCGGAAAATATTGTCCAATCAAAAAGATTTCTACGGTATCGCCCGCGCCAGCGCGGTGAAGCGCTCCCCTCGTTGTTCGTAATTCACAAACTGATCGTAGGACGCGCAGCCGGGCGAAAGCACCACAGCGGTAAGTTCCGGTTTGCCGGCCGCATCCTGGCCGATCCATTGTCGGGCGGTGTTTATCGCATTTTCCAGGGTTCCGACATAAGCGCGCCGATTGGCCGGCGGCCAGCCGGAGTTCGCGACCCCCGTCACCAGCGCCTTGCCCGTAGCGCCAATGCCCAAAACGCCTCCCGCCGTTGCGGCCAGTTGCCGTGAGAATTCCGTCAGGTCCGTGTGTTTGTCATAACCGCCCACAATCATCACAAATGATCGCACAGGAAAAGCCGCCAGCGCCACGATGGCGGATTCGGGGGTTGTCGCCTTGGAATCGTTGAACCAGCGAACATGGCGTCCCGGCGACACCAGGCTGGTATGTGCCAGCTCGAGGCGGTGCGGCAAACCCCTGAACCCCCCCAGCGCCGCCATAGATTCGCCGGAATCGCCGGCAAGCCGCAGAGCGCCGAGCACGGCCAGGGCGGCACGGGCGTTGGATTGGTTGTGCCGGCCCGGCACGGCCAGGTCCAGGGACGGCGGGCCGGCGGTGGAATAGAAGCTTATCTCCGCCGGTGTCAGGGCGGACCAGGAGCGAATCACGTCATCTTCCGCGTTCAGAACGGCGAAATCGCCGGGCTTCTGGAAACGCAGGATATTTTGTTTGGCCGCGGCGTATGATGGCAGTGAACCATAACGGTCCAGATGGTTGGCCCGCAGATTGGTCACCACCGCCACGTGCGGGGAGAATTGCACCCACGGCGTATCTTCAAGCATGAAACTGGAAAGCTCCAGCACCACCAGATCTTCAGCCTTGATTTTCCGGAGATCGCCCAGAAGGGATCGGCCGATGTTTCCGCCCATCCAGCAGCGCCGCCGGCCTCCCCCAGGCGGTTCATGCCGGTTTTGCAGCACGGCCGAAAGCAAATGGTGAATCATGGCCGTGGTGGTGGATTTGCCGACGGTGCCGGTGATGCCGATGATCTTCGCCGGGCAACGTTGAACGAAAAGATTCATTTCCGTTGTCAGGGTAATCTTCAGCCGCAACGCCCGCTGGAAAAATTCCGAGCGAGTCTTATCGACGGCGGGATTGACCACCAGCAGATCACATTTTTCAAGAATGGCCGGATCGTGTGAACCAAGCTGATATTCGATAGGCAGATCGGCAAGCTGAGCCATCGCGCTTTGGAGGGTCGCCGCCGGCGACTGGTCCGTCACCGTCACACGGGCGTCCTGGCCGGCGAGCCAGCGGCTTACGCCGACGCCGCCGCCGAAACGGCCCAAACCCATGACGACGACTTTTTTCCCCGCAAAATCCACCATGATTATAAGTCCAGCACCTCCGTGATCCGGGTCTTGGTTCGCAACGTAGCTTGTTCGACCGCCTGAATCCAGTTTTCCGGCGGCAACTGCTGATACAGACTCTCGCGATACGCAAAAATGATGGATCGGCTGGCTGAAATCACCGCACCGGCGCCATGGCGAAAAGCATGGGCGCAATCGGTCAGACTGCCGCTCTGGGCGCCGATTCCCGGGATGAGAAATGGGGTGTGCGGCATGACCCCGCGCAGCCGGGCGATCGACTCGCCGCTGGTGGCGCCAACCACGGCGCCGACGCCGCTCCAGCCGTGCGCGCCGATCAAGTCCCGTCCCCACTTGTCAATCAGCCCGGCCGTGTGCATGAACAGCGGACGGCCATCCGCGGTGGGGATTTCCTGAATTTCACCCGCGCTGGCGTTGCTGGTCCGCAGGAGCACAAAAATGCCCTTGTCCTGGCGGCGGGCGACATCCAGGAATGGCGCCACGCCGTCGAATCCGAAATAGGGGTTGATGGTGATGGCATCGGGACCAATTAACTTATTGCCATTTGTAAATTCATGGTCGGCCAGGGCGGCCTGGGCGTACTGGGCCGCGGTGTGGCCGATGTCGGCGCGCTTCACGTCGCCGATCACCAGAAGTCCCAGCGCCTGGGCTTCCTGGATCAGATGGATGTAGGCTTGCACGCCGCGCCAGTGATAGCTCTCGAAATAAGCGCTGTTGATTTTAACCGCCGGTACGTGGGGAGCCACGGCGCCAAGCACGCGCCGGGCGAATTGGAGAATGGCGTCGACACGGGCGGCGGGATCGTTCCCGCCGCACCGTCCCGTAATGGTCGCCGGCAGGCTTTCGTATACGGGGTCGAGACCGACTATGAGGGGAGTCTTTTTTCTGTCTATCGCCGCCAGAAGGCGATCGGCGAAATTCATATCATCCACCCGGGCCGTGCTTGACGCTGTTGAATCCCGATTTACCGGAATTTCCAACTCGTCCGGAGTGGTCGCGGCGGCGCAACGCTTTTCGGATGAGCCGGCGAAACATCGCCGGCAGGGCCAGCGTATGGACCCGCAACGATTCCAGGCGAAGGCGCTGGGAAATCTGGCGTAGCTGCGGATCATCGGGGGCGATATCCAGTGCTTCCCGCAACCAGTAGCGGGCGCGGACGCAGTCGCGTTTGCTCAGGTAGGCCAGGGCAAGATTCGACATGGCCAGCATGTATTTGGGCTGGATTTTCAGCGCCAATTTGCATTGCGCGACCCCCTCGTCGAGGCGGCCGGCCAGTAACATGCTCACCGCCAGGCTGTGGCGGGCATCCGCGTTACGAGGGTTGGCTTCCAGAAGGCGGCGAAATGCGATCTGGGCGGAATCCAACTGGTCCAGGTCCATGAATAAGTGTCCCAGTTCCAGCAGGTTTTGTTCGTCCAGATCCCGCTGCGAAAGCTCGCAGTTGGCGTGGTGGAGCGCCTCGGCGCGGTTCTTGATTCGATAATAAATTCGCGCGATTTGCAGGTGGGCGCCGCCAAAATGACTATCCCGTGCCAGAACGAATTTGAATTTCTCCAGTGCCTGGCGGAAATCGCTTTCCCCTGCCGCCAAAATGCCCAACTGGTAGTGGGCGGTGCATTCTTCCGGATCCAGATCGAGAACCTGCCGAAACTTTTCCGCGGCGGCGGTTCTCTGGTCCATCTCCATGAGCAACTCGCCGAGGTCCAGTAAGGTGTCCACGTTACCGGGATCGGAGCGCAGTTCTTCAATCAGGTGGCGGCGGGCTTCGGGGAGCTGGCCCTTGGCCCAGTGAACGTCGGCCATACGGGCGTGCACCTGGGGATAGTCAGGCTCAATTTCCAGGACCTGCCGCCAGCACCAGAGAGCTTTATCGTAGATTCCGCGGGCAAAAAGCGATGCGCCCATGTTGAAGTAGCAGATCGGACATTTTTCACGATATTGCCGGGCCAGATAGAACATTTCCTCCGCCCGCTCGTGATCGCCCAGCTCGCCATAGGCCACAATGCGGTTGCAGTAGCACGGTTCGAATGACGGATCGATGGATTCGGCTCGCTCAAAGAAACGGATGGACGGGCGATACTGGCCGGTGCGCACGCAGTCGGCGCCCGCGGCGACGAGCAGTTCCAGATCGTCCGGATCGATTTCCAACGCGTGCTGATAAGCGGACAGGGCTTCTTCGAATCTCTCCATCATGTCCAGGGTAAGACCGAGGTTGAAATACCAGGCGCTGATGTTGGGATTAATTTCAATAGCCCGGCGGAGCTCCGAGACCGCTTCCTCCCAGCGACCTCGCTCATATAGCTCGTGTGCCCGCTCTACGCGCTGCTCCGCTTCCTGCCAGTCGCTCATGCCGATTCAGCTCCGTTACACACCTGTTATGCTATCAAAGTGCGTCACGCAATCCAAGCAAGATCAAATCCGGCCCGTGAGGATATCGACCAGTTCTTCCAGGCCAAAGAGCATGGAGCCGCCAAACGTATAACCGCCCGCGGGGCCGGCCGCCAACCCCGGCGACGACATCCGGTTCCGGATCGTCTCAATGCGTTCGTGCCGTTGCTCGAAAGCCATCTCGGCCAGGGCAAGTTTCTCGCGTACCTGCACCAGGCGCGGATCGGTGGTCGTTAGCAGTTCGTGGAAGAGTCTTTGAACCAGCGGCAGCTTGCCTACGTCCAGCCATACGCCGTCGCATTTGCGGCAAAATTGCAGGTTCACGGGGATCATCGGATGCAGACGGTCAATGGCAAGCTGGACATGGCAGTCCGGGCAGGAAAGCGGATTTTTTGTGTCGGACTCGCTCGCCAGCACCGCCAGATCCTGGAGGTTGACGGTGGTGGAATTCGCCGGCGAGGATGCGCCGCCGGCTTCGGAAGCCGGGGCCGGGGGAGCGACGGCTCGAACCAGATGCATCAAGCCTGCCCGCGCCACCCAATCCCCAAAACAACTGCTGCACGTTTTGATGCGCACATCGTTTTTGATTACCACCGTCAAAAACACGAAGCAGGCTGGGCAACGAGCCATGAACCACCGCCTTCTCGGATATGAAACAGCGCTCACTCGGCCGGGCACACAGCGTGATTGTGCCACAAGGGGTAATAATAAGCCAGGGAAAATCGGCGCCATTGCAACCGTTGAAGCGGTGTTCCTGTTTTGGCCGATCAACCGGCAGCCGGAGTGAGTACGCCCGCGGGCGGGGAAACGCAAGGCGGCGTGGCCATGGGCTTGCCGGCGGCATGGGGTACTGCCAGGGGCGCCGATCGCCGCGATGGCGCCGTGGGCTCGCGGCCGGCGACGACATCTTCGCGGACGCGGTAGAGACCGTGGAGAAGGTCCCGGACGGTGCGGTAGGGAATATTTTTACTATCGACCGGCCGCAGCACGTCGTCGCCAAGCCGCTGGAGGTGGCGGGCTTCCAGGCTGTTGGGGTTGTAACGGATCAGGCCCTTGAAGTCGGGATTGGAATGAGGCCTGTTCATCTGCACGGACAGATAGAACAGATCAAAGATCGGA
>JAJYDU010000120.1 GCA_021790475.1 Planctomycetota bacterium
TACCAATACGCCCATGATTTTCCACAAGGGTATGTTCCCCAGGAATACCTGGGCGTGGACAAACGGTATTATCAACCGACCGATCGGGGACATGAGGCGGTTTTTCGCGCCTATCTGGAGAAACTGGCGGCTATTCGTTCCGCGGCGGCCGCCGCCGCTGTGCCGCCGGATTCCGCGAAGAAAGCCGGTGGTGGTGACCCTTCATGAAATTTTGCCTTGACGCCGGGCCGGGCTTCGGGATGATTAACCCGGTTCGGTTCATAGAGGATGGTTTATGGACAAGGCGCAAATTCGTGCCCGGATGCGTTCGCTGCTCACGGAAATTTCTCCTGACGAGCGGCATATGCGATCCCTGGCCGTCTGCCGGAAGCTCGCTGAAACCCGGGAGTTCCGCAACGCCCAGTTGATCATGCTTTTCCTTTCCATGGAAAACGAAGTTGAAACTTCCGCGCTGGCCCTGCAAGCTTGGAAAGATGGAAAATCCATCGCCGTTCCCCGCATACACTGGCGGGAGCGGCAGATCGAGCCGGTTGAGATCAAAAGCTTGGACACCACCTCCCGCCAGGGAAGCGCCGGTCTTCGTGAACCCGTGCAGGGAACGGTGGTATCGCTGGGACTTATCGACCTGGTGGCCGTGCCGGGAATGGCTTTCGACCGGAGTGGCTATCGGGTGGGACGGGGCAAAGGCTTTTACGATCGGTTTCTTTCGCAGGGCGATTTCCAGGGTTTACGGATCGCCTTGTGTTTTCACGAGCAATTGATCGATGAGGCGATACCGTTCGAGACGCACGATATCCCGATGCACATGATCGTTACGGATCGGCAAATCGTGCGCTGCGGTCGTTGACGGCGCGGCAACCTGGTTCAAATCCGCATAAAAGTGCGGGTCCCCACCAGGAAGAATGCGGGGCCGAGTCCCCCCGGAGGTTGTGCCTGCGATCAAACGACTTGTGATTATTTTATAAAATACATAAGAGAATATTCTTGGGTGGCGCCTGCCGCTGCTGGCGCGCCGCAATGCGAAAATCAGCCTCTCACACGCGCTCCGAGGGATTTTCCGTCAGCATCCCCTGGAGCATTTTAAGGGCTTCCCACGCCTGCATGGGCGACATGCGGTCCGGATCGAAAGATTGTAGTTGGGCCAGCACCTGGGACTGGACCGGATCGAAAAGATTGCTCTGAGCCGCGGCGGCGGTGGCGGCGGCGCGGGGGCGGATTTTGCCCACGTGCACGCTAAGCTGCTCCATGAGCCGGCGGGCGCGTTGAATCACGCTGCGCGGCACGCCGGCGAGGCGCGCCACTTGCACGCCGTAGGAACGATCCGCCCGGCCGGGCACGATGCGGTGCATGAAAAGAATCTGGTCCTCCCATTCGCGCACCAACACATTGCAATTGACCACGGCGGATGTGGTTTCGGCCAACTCGGTCAATTCGTGATAGTGCGTGGCGAAAAGTGCCCGGCAGCGAGAGGTGTCGGCGAGATATTCGGCGATGGCCCAGGCCAGCGCCAGACCGTCCAGCGTGCTGGTGCCGCGGCCGACTTCATCAAGAATCACCAGCGAATCGGCCGAGGCGTGCAGAAGAATGTTGGCGGTCTCGGTCATTTCGACCATGAACGTGGACTGGCCGGCGGCCAGGTCGTCGGAAGCGCCCACGCGCGTAAAGATGCGGTCAACCAGGCCGACGACGGCCTGGCGCGCCGGCAGATAAAAGCCGGCCTGCGCCATCAGTACCAGCAGAGCCGCCTGGCGGATATAGGTGGATTTGCCGGCCATGTTCGGACCGGTGATAAGCTCCAGCGTCGGCCCGCCGGATTCGAAGACGATGTCGTTGGGAACAAATTTATCCTCCAATACCTGTTCGACAACGGGATGGCGGGCGTCAAAAATTTTCAGTTCGCGGGCGGTGGTGATCTCGGGCCGGCAGCAGCGGCGGGCGCGGGCCAGGTGGGCGATGGAGCAGTAAACATCCAGAGCGGCTATCCGCCGGGCGATTTGCTGGAGCGCACGGACCCGCCCGGCCAGGTCCTGCCGCAATTGTTCGTAAAGATCCTGTTCCAGAGCGCGGGAACGTTCCTGGGCGGTAAGCATTTCCGATTCAAATTGCTTGAGCCGGTCGGTGACGTAGCGCTCGGCGTTTTTAACGGTTTGCCGGCGGATAAACTCCGGGGGAATTTTTTCCGCGTGCGCGTGGGTGACTTCAATGTAGTAGCCGAAGATTTTGTTATAACCGACCTTCAACGAGTGGATCCCCGTGGATTGAACCAGCGACGCCTGATAATCGGCCAGCCAGGAGCGGCTGTTGTGCGCCAGCGAGCGCAGGCGGTCGAGTTCGGCGTTGTAGCCGCCGCGAATAACGCCTCCGTCGCGCAGATGGGCGGGTGGATCCCCGGCGATGGCGGCGCGGATATTGCCCGCGATTTCACCGGCGGCGGGCGCCGACTCCGCGAGCTTGTCGAACAGCGCCGGGCGGGCGGGCGCCGCCGCGAGAATCCGTAAAATCGCCGGCAGGGTATCGAGGGAACGGGCCAGGGCAATCAGGTCGCGCGGGGTGGCCCGGCGGCAGCATAGGCGGGCGGCGATGCGTTCGATGTCGCCGCAGTCGGAGGCGATCAGACGGACCTGGTCCAGCACCGCTTCGGCGGAAAGCAATTCGGCCACGATGGACAATCGCTCTTCGATGGCTTGGCGATCGCGCAAGGGGAACAAAAGCCAGTTGCGCAGCAGGCGCGAACCCATGGGGGTGCCGGTGCGATCCAAGGCCCATATCAGCGAGCCTTCCAGCGTATTGTTTCGCATCGATCGCTGCACTTCCAGCGAACGCAGCGATGTGGGATCGATTACCAGATGCCGGCCGCGTTCGAACGGGCGCGGCGGCTGAAGATGCTCCAGGGCGGCCTTCTGGGTTTCATGCAGATAACTCACCAGCGCCCCGGCGGGCCATAATGCGGGATCGGAAGGATTCTCATAGCCGAAGGCGGCGAAATGCCGCACGCCGTAATGTCCACGCAGGGCCTCGCCGGCATGATGACTCTGGAATTGCCAGGCGGGTCGGGCGGTAAGCGTGAGTTTGAGCATGTCCTGGAGATTCGCGGCCCAGTCCGGCGGGCGGTGATCGGGCGATTCGTCATAAAGCATTTCCCGCGGGCGGATTCGGGCCAGCTCCTCGCGGCAGGCGGAAATGGTATCGAGCATCGTCATGAATTTGCCCGTGGAAAGCTCACACCAGGCCAGGGCGGCCATGTCCGAAGAGTCGGCGGGAGTGGAAATCCCGATAGCCGGCGGAGCGGAATCGGATAGACCGGGGGGGGCGTCGTCGGACATGGCGCCGCTCGGATCGGACTTGCCGGGGTTGACCCCACCGGCGGTCAAGGGAACCAGGGCCGCCAGAAAATTCTCCTCGCGACCGTCGAGCATGGCCTCTTCGGTGAGCGTACCGGGAGTAAGCAAACGGGTAACCTGGCGGTCGATAAGACCTTTGGCCTGCCGCGGGTCCTCCATCTGTTCGCAGATGGCCACGCGGTAGCCGGCGGCGATCATGCGGTGCAGATATGTTTCCACGGCATGGTGGGGCACACCGGCCATAGGCACGGCATTTTCACCCTTGCTGCGGCTGGTCAGCGCAACGCCCAACACGCGGGAAATGGTACGGGCATCTTCATAAAATGTTTCGTAAAAATCGCCGATGCGGAAAAAAAGGATGGAATCCGGATACTGGGCCTTATAGGTCTGGTACTGACGCATCGCGGGAGTTAACGCGGCGGCGTCGATGGCGGAAATATTCTGCTCGCTCATGGATTTGGCCATGGTAAAAGATTATACAGCGCTTTGGGGAAATAGACCCCTTGGTATCCGGCCACAGCCACACACGCCACACCCCCACCCAGATGGCGAGGTTCTTCATTTATCTTTCACGCCGGTTCGCGTATTCTTTCAGGTTTCCGAAAAGGAGCCGCCGGGAATGAAAATACACGAATATCAGGCATGCGAACTGCTGGCGAAAATTGGTATTCCCGTTCCGCCCGCTCAGATCGTTGAATCGGCCGTTGCGGCCGGGCAGGCGTTTGCAGCCAACGGCTTTCCGGTCCAGGTAGTCAAGGCCCAGGTGTTTGCCGGAGGGCGGGGCAAGGCCGGTTTCGTCAAGCTGGTCCAATCGGCATCGGAAGCGCAGGCGGCGGCGGAATTCATGCTCAGCCATCGTATGGTTTCGCCGCAAACCGGTCCGGAAGGCATCGCGGTGAAAAAACTGCTGATTGCCGCCGCGGTGGACATCGCCCACGAATATTACGTTGGCCTGGCACTGGACCGGACCAAAGCCACCGCCAGCGTGATCGCCTGCGGCGAAGGCGGTGTGGAAATTGAAACCGTCGCGCACGAGCGTCCGGCCGCTATTATCAGGGAGCCACTGCATCCACTGCTGGGCCTGCAGGGATTCCAGGCGCGTAAAGTGGCGATTGAACTGGGCTTCTCCGGCAAACAGGTCAATATATTTGCCGATATTCTTCTCAACCTGGCGCGGTTCTTTTTACAGCATGACTGCAGTCTTGTGGAGATCAATCCGCTGGCGCGCACCAAAGAGGGACGAATTCTGGCCATCGACGCCAAAGTGAATTTCGATGACAACGCCCTCTTCCGCCATCCCCATCTTGCCGCCCTGAAGGACGACTCGCAAACCGATCCGCTGGAAATTCGCGCCACGGCGGCCAATCTCAACTACATCAAACTGGACGGCGAAATCGCCTGCCTGGTCAATGGCGCCGGTCTGGCCATGGCCACCATGGATGTGATTCAACTGCATGGCGGCCGGCCGGCGAATTTTCTGGACGTCGGCGGCGGCGTAACGGATGAGGGGGCGATTGAAGCCTTCCGCATCATTCTTTCGGATGAGAATGTCCGGGGCGTACTGGTGAATATTTTCGGCGGCATCGCCCGCTGCGATCGGATCGCCGGGGCGCTGATTCAGGCCGGCCGGGAAGTTGGCTTTGCAACTCCGGTGGTGGTGCGGCTGGAAGGCACGAACGTGGAGAAAGCGCGGGAGATGCTCTCCGCGGCGCGCCATGAACTTCCCACGCTGCAAACCGCGGACGATCTGAACGATGCGGCCCGGAAAATCGTCGCGGCGGCGGGTAAATCGCCATCAGCCGCGGCACTTACGCCGGCTCAATAACCACCGCGGGTCCGCCCTGTTCGCCGTATGCAGGGCCGAGGCCGCTGCGGCCGTGGCATGGAACCGGGAACATAAATGTTCCCGCCAAGAGTCTACCCGCTTTTCCGATTTCACCCGTAATAATTGCCGCCCCCCGGCTATGTTCTCAAAAGATGGCGGCTCGCTCTCTTTGGCGACAGGTTCTACAATGTAATTGGCCGGCCGATGCGGAAGCTCGCATGGGAAACAATCCGGCGAGCCCAGGAGCACCGCCCATGAATTCACTTCAAAACAGGTCAATCCACCTCTTCCGCCTGTTTGGCATTGACGTCTACTTGAACTGGATGTGGATATTCGCCGTCGTTTATTTTGTCTTTCTGGCCGGTCCCGGCCCCAAACATGGAAAACTTCAGTTTGAATTATGGAATGTCGCGTCGGTGATCGCCCTGTTCGCCATTGTGTTGATGCACGAATTCGGCCACGCGCTGGCGTGCCGGTCGGTGGGCGGCAAGGCGGACACGATTGTACTTTGGCCGCTGGGTGGAGTGGCGTTTGTGTCGCCGCCATGGCGACCCGGCGCCATGCTATGGAGCATTCTGGCCGGCCCCCTGGTAAATATGATTCTGATTCCCATTACCGCCGGTCTGTGGCTCCTGGTGCTGCGCCAGCACGGCCTGTTGTCCGCTCATCCCCTGGCGCAATTGTTCCAGCCCTCGCTCCTGGCGCTGGTGGGCAACGTCGGGCACTTTGTCTATTCCCTTTTCGAAATCAATCTGGTTCTACTGATATTCAATATGCTGCCGGTGTATCCGCTCGATGGCGGAAAAATTCTCTGGTCGGTCCTGTGGTTTTTCATCGGGGAAGCCCGCGCCCTGCGAGTGGCGTCGGTCATCGGCATGGTTGGCGCGGCCGGGTTCCTGATTCTGGCGTTCTACGCGGGAGATTTTCTGCTTATAGCCATAGCTATTTTCATGATGATCAACGCGGTTTCGGCGTTTCGCCAGGCGGGGATCAGGCAGAAAGTCCAGCAAATACCACGCACGGCGGGTCTGGCCTGTCCAACCTGCGGGCTGGCGCCGCGCCGCGGCAACTTCTGGCAGTGCGGCGCCTGCGGCGTTCATTTTGACATGTTCGCCAATCATGGCCATTGCCCGCAATGTTCCGCCAATTACATGAGCGTGCCGATACAATGCCTGGATTGCTCAACCACAGCGCCCGTAGCGGCCTGGTTTACCGTGGCGACGGTGGATCCCGTGGAGGCCGGCAAACCGGCGTAAGCGCGCCGCCGCCGAGACTTGCCCCCGGTCCGCCGCCCGGAGCATCTATGACGAAGGCAGGAACAACGACATGATGCCAAACGTGGAGAATCTTCCCGCTTCATCAACCGTGGCGAATCCTCCCGCCCATGATGCGGCACAGCGCCTGGTTTCCGGGGCGCCCCTTTCGTGGAGAGTTGGACGCCTGCTCTGGAGCATTCTCGAAAATACCCTCTATCGTTATTCTTTCCACACCTGGTCCGGCTGGCGGGCGTTTCTCCTGCGAAGTTTCGGCGCTAAGATCGGAACCGGGTGCACGATCCGCCGCACCAGTCGTGTATATTATCCCTGGCTTTTGGAAATGGGCGATTTGGCCGGCATCGGCGATGCCGTGACGGTTTACAATATCGGGCGAATCGTTCTCGGCGAGCGCTGCACCATCAGTCAGGAAGCCTATCTTTGCGCCGGAACCCATGATTATACCCAACTTTCCATGCCGCTGAAGATCGCGCCGATAAGCATCGGCGCCGACGCGTGGATTTGCGCCCGGGCGTTTGTGTATCCCGGCGTGACCATTGGCGATGGAGCGGTCGTGGCGGCCTGCGCCGTGGCGACGCGCGATGTGCCGGCCTGGACGGTGGTCGCGGGCAACCCCGCGCGGGCGATCCAATCGCGAAATCTCAATCAGCCGACGACTCCACGGGAAGATGACCGGGAATAGTCGCCGCGGAATACAAAATGGCATGCGGACAGGAACAATGGAATTCACCGCCATAGATTTTGAAACCGCCAATGAAAACCTTCATAGCGCCTGCGCGGTGGCTCTGGTGCGGGTGCGGAACGGCAAAATAGCGGAGCGTTTGAGCACCCTGATTCGGCCGCCGCCCGGGCCATTTACATTTACCTATATCCACGGCATTACACGCAGCGCGGTGCGCGGCGCCAAAACCTTTGATCAATTGTGGCCGCGGATACAGGCGTTTTGCGGCGCCGCGCCGTTGCTGGCAGCACACAATGCCAGATTTGACAGGGGCGTTCTGTTGTCATGCTGCGACTACTATGGCATTGCGCCGGCGCCGTATCCGTTTGCCTGCACCGTAAAGGCGGCGCGAGCCGTCTGGCCGGAATTGCCCCGGCACTCCCTGGATGTTGTCTGCGGCTATCTGAACATCGGCCTTAAGCACCATGAAGCGACGTCCGATGCGGAGGCCTGTGCGCACATACTATTACAGGCGGCCCAGGCGGGATTCCCGGTGGGTCAGCTTTTCATGCCGCCGGCCACGAGGCGGCGCCTGGAATCGCCCGGCAATTCCGGCCGAAGAGCAAGCTGGCGCGCCCGCCGCACAAGATAATCCCCTTTATGACGGATGTTCCAGCAAAATTCGCTGCTTTGCACTACGATAATGCGCAGTAAAATCAATGGGTTTTGCGTCTTTCCGGCAGCTTCTTTCTCGTGGCTACTTGGACGCCACGGTGCGGAAGCGCTTCAGGCATGACGACTTGGGCCTTTTCCAAGAACTTCTGCACCGAGGCTCGCGGCTGGGGGAGGCAATTGCACAGCGTCTTGCCGTGGATCCGCAATTCCGTCATGCA